>JAJQDF010000189.1:687-1904 GCA_021202325.1 Clostridiales bacterium
ATCCTCTTCGGCAGTAAGACCGGCCAGCTTTGCATAATCTTCGCCCATTTCCTCGTCAACGGCTTCAACGATATCCTGGGATGTAATTACACCCAACATTCTTTTTTTATTATCAAGAACAGGGATGGAGTCCTCCGAATAATCCTTCAGCTCTTCGATACAATCCTCGGTTCGTTCCTCGTCAAATACATAGGGATAGGATGTGACAATTATGTCCTCCAAATCCATATAGTCTCTGGCAACTATCAAATCCTTAAGATCTATGGCTCCATAAAACGTTTCGTCATCATTTACTACATACAGAGTTGAAATATTATCGTTTTCAGCCGCTTGAACAACAAGAGATTTCATGGCCTGTCTGACAGTGGCACCCCTCTTTATGACAACATAATTGGTAGTCATTCGGCTGCCTATCTCGTCATCGTCATAGGAAAGGATAAGGTCAATATCCTGTCTGGACTCTTCATCCATCAAGCTTTTTATTTCTTCGCTCTTGTCATCTTCCAGCTCATCAAGTATATCTACGGCATCGTCGGCATCCATTGACTCTATAATGTCTGCGGCCTTTTCAACCTCAAGCTCGTTTATGTACTTATCAATATCATCGTCCAAATAGGCGAATATTTCCGATACTCTTTCATCGCCGAGTATTCTATACAGCTTTTCTCTTTCTTCAACAGTCAGCTTATCCAAAGCATCAGCAATATCGTTTTCATGGAAATCATCAAGTCTTTCCCTGATTTCACTGTCCGATAAATCACTTTTTATAATTTGGGCAAGCTCTCTTTCATAGTCCTGTCTTTCAGGAGTTTCATAAACTTTGTTTTCTTCCTCATCCATCACTTTCAACCTCCTTTGTATACATGGATTTTTTACTCAAAGGCATAAAAAATCCACCGCTTATTTTTCCTAAGCAGCAATGAAAATATCCGTTTCCAATGCAGGTAAAATGAAGTGATGGGCACAATAGAATTATAGGTTAAAAAGAACGCACGGAAAAAAGCCTCAGTCCTATAACCGTCCCATGGCCATCACTGTTACTTCGCCCACAGCTGCCGCAATTATCCATACATTCTCACCTCACTTTTAATTTTGTAACCCCATTGTATCATTTTGGAGAGATTTTGGCAATTAAATTTATATTGAATTTATGTTAAATATGTTGATTTTTTCATAAATTAATGCGATTATATATGCGAAAAGAGCTGGTTTGACTA
>JAJQDF010000189.1:1914-2818 GCA_021202325.1 Clostridiales bacterium
ATGAAAATAAAAAGAAAAAAGACAATTATTATATTGATTACTGCAATTATATTTATTGCTTCACGCCCTGCCGCCGTCTTTAGGAGCATGACCGTTATGGCAGTCTACAGCCATATGCAGAAAGCTGACTCTCTGCCTGAAAAAAATGGATTTGAAATGTCCATCCCCGGCGGACTCTCAACACCTGAATCCGACTGGTATCCCTTTGTGATGACCTTCAACGATGATATAGGCTTTCAGAATTTTACCGGCAACAAAAACCTATCACTGACCATATTATATAATTTTCCGGCTTTTTCGGCTATCAAGGGCTGCAGCAGGCTATATGATCCTTCATCACCATACTGCTCCAGCTTTTACGGTGCCTATGCCGTCAGCAGTTCTGACAGTGCGCATTACGGTTTTAATGCTGACGGAAGTCTTGATGAGGACTCCATTTCACAGGTGCCCCAGTTCGATATGCAAAGGCTTGTTCTGTCCGCCTTTGGCCTTAAATCTGCCGATATGGTGTTTGACTGGTCTAAAACAGATTCAGGAAGTGCCGAATATGCCGGTTATGACGACTGGGTATGGGTTGATGCAGAGCTTACAGTAAACAGTTCCGCCCATACCGCCGATGGTTTTCTCCAGCCATATCTTCAATACGGCGTTCCGCACTATGATACCGAAACGGATTTTGAACCGATAAAAATGTATGGAAGGGTATATGCCAGATATTTTGATGAATATAACTGCAGCATATTCTTTTATATATTGGCGGCAGATGCTGATGTCATAGATGAGTGTGACCAAAACATACTTTCCAAAAGCGAAATAATTGAACTGTAAAATATCTTACATTAATATAGTACATTAAACATAGATTCTTTTTTATATAAAAGAAGCCCTTGCCTATATCTCCATC
>JAJQDF010000218.1 GCA_021202325.1 Clostridiales bacterium
ATATTATTATATAAGTGATCAGACATAAATTAGCTATTGATGCTGCCGTTTGTTCAGCGTTCCTTATGCTATCATATCTTTGAGCAACAATGTAAAATTCTTAATGTTTTGTCGCCTCGCAGGCAGAATGTCGGGAGATGTGTCCCTTAACGTAAGGGGATGCAAAATATACTATATAAATGAAAAGGAGATAGGTATTATGAAACAGTTGGAAGGCGTTAAAGTTGTAGATTTGTCAACATACATCGCTGCCCCTTCATGCGGTAGAATTCTTGCTTCATACGGTGCAGAAGTTATCAAAGTTGAGTCACCTAAAGGTGATGACCTCCGTGCAGCTCAGGTTAGCTATGGTTATCCTCCGGAAACAGCTGATAACAGCTTCGGTATGGACGTTCAGAACGCTAATAAGAAAGGCCTTTGCCTTAACTTAAGAACTCCTGAAGGTAAAGAGGCTATGCTTAAGCTTCTTGAAACAGCTGATGTATTCCTTACAAACAACCGTGTTCAGGCTCTTGTAAAGATGGGCCTTGATTGGGACACATTACATGCACAGTTCCCCAGACTTATCCATGCTTCTATTCTTGGATACGGCGAGCAGGGACCTCTTAAAGACAAACCCGGATTTGACTATACATCATACTTCTCAAGAGGAGGTATCGCTAATTCACTTATGGAGAAAGGAACAGCTCCCGCAGTTCCCGTATCAGGATTCGGCGATGACTATGCTGGTATAGCTCTTTCATCAGGTATCTGTGCAGCTCTTTACAGACAGGCTAAGACAGGCGAAGGCGAGAGAGTTACAGTATCACTTCTTGACGCTGCTGCTTACGGACTTAACTGGATGCTTGGCGCTAAGGATTACGGCTCAGAGCTTCCTGCAACAAGAACAAAGACAAACAGTGCAGTTTGCACAACATATAAGACAAAGGACGACAGATGGATTCAGCTTGCTCTTATTCAGTATGACAACTGGTTCCCTAAATTTGCTAAAGACGGTCTTGGAGCTCCTGAGCTCCTTGAGGATCCCAGATTCTCAACATATGCAGCTATGCTTCAGAACATTCCTGCACTTGTTGCAGCTATCGAGCCTTACATGGCACAGAAGACTCTTGACGAGTGGGATGAAATTCTTACAAAGCTCGACCTTCCTTTCGAAAGAGTACAGACAATGGCAGAGCTTGCTGATGATCCTCAGATGTGGGCTAACGACTCCATCTTCAAGAAAGAAACACCCGATGGAAAGAACGTTTACTTCATCAGAACACCTATCAAATTCACAGTTGATCCCCTGCTTGGTGAAGAACAGGGCAGAGGAAGATCACCTAAACTTGGTGAGGACTCGACAGAAATCCTTAAGAGCCTTGGTTATGATGATGCTACAATCGCTGACCTTATCGCAAAAGGTATCGTTATCGAAAAGAAGTAATTCAATAAATGCAATTTCGAGCCCCGAGAATATCGGGGCTTTTTTATGGCAAATTTTTTCTAATTTTAGGTTGACAAATATCTTCTGTTGAAGTATAATATCACTTGCGTGAAAAAATGTGCCCAGATAGCTCAGTCGGTAGAGCAGAGGACTGAAAATCCTCGTGTCACTGGTTCGATTCCGGTTCTGGGCACTCTTTCTTTTATGTCGGAATAATTATTCCGGCTTTTTTATTTCATAAAAACAAGGAAGCCTTCACTTGAGGTAGATATATACCCCAAAAGGCTTCCTTTTTCGTATTATTCGGCACTGTCTGCCGAAGTGTATTCAATTTCGCCGTTTTCAAAGCCGTCGGAGAAATACATATTGCCGTCATTGTCGATGAATACCGCATCTATGCCGTCTAAGCTGTTTATAAGCTCCATGCCCTCATCAAGGCCAAGTACGAAGCAGGATGTACTGAGGGCATCGCCGTCCACGGATTTATCGGAAATAATAGTAACGGAGCAGACACCGCTGTCGGCAGGATAGCCGGTGGCGGGATCAAGAATGTGATGATATCTTACTCCATCCTCCTCAAAATATCTCTGATAGTCGCCTGAGGTGACAAGGGATTTGTCAGCGGTTGTCACATAGCCTATGATACTGCCGTCCTCGGCCTTGGGATCCTGTATGCCGAGATTGAAGGGCCTGTCGTCTATTTCGTTTTCACCAATGGCATAAATGTTGCCGCCGAGGGAAATTATAGCGGATGTAACACCGTTTTCCGTAAGATATTCGGCCAGCTTGTCGGTTATATAGCCCTTAGCTATGGCGCCCAGGTCAATGGCCTCAACCGGCGCCTCCAGGGTGACGGTGTTTCCTTCTATTTTTATTTTTGTATAATCTATCTTGGCTTTTTCAGTTTCAATATCTTCGGCGGCCGGAACGTGGGGATCATCCCCTTCGAAATCCCACAGTATAGATAACGGTGCGGTGGTGATGTCGAAGGCGCCGTCTGACAGCTCACTATAGTATTTGGCTGCTTCCAATATTTCTATTGTGCAGTCCGAAACCTCAATAGGGTTTCCGCCGGCATTGTTGATGTTGTATACATCACTGCCCTCAATTGTGCGGCTCAATATATTTTCATAGTCGGAGCAGAGCTCAAATGCTTCGGAAATTAATTCATCTGCAGTTTTTTCCTTGTTATTTTCGTTATATACTGTTATAGTACATATTGTGTCAAGCATAAATTCGGATTGCTTAACGCTTTCCTGCTTGGAACACGCTGTAATTAATATACAGCTTAATGCCAATAAAGCTATTTTTTTCATTTTATTTCTCCTTGCGATTGTTATATAATAGGATAGAAAATCGTAAACGAAGTTCGTATAAGT
>JAJQDF010000084.1 GCA_021202325.1 Clostridiales bacterium
TTCAGCTTAAACAACGCACCAAATAAAATATTCTCTTAATTTTACTACAATTTTTGTCTTGTTTTCACAACCTATGTTTTGATTTCATTACATTTATCTTTTAATATTGTATTTCTCCATTTTGGTGTACAGTACCGAACGGTGTATGCCCAGCCTTTCGGCGGTTTTTCCTATCTTCCAGTCACATTCCTCCAAAGCACCGATTATATATTCCTTCTCGAATCTGTCCTTGGCGCTTCTCAGATCGTCGGTATAGGCCGATATTTTCTCGGTTTTTCCCTCCGGCGGAAGTGCCTGGCTGTCCATTACCGCCAATATATTTGTGCGGCCATCGGTTATTACATACCGCTCAATCTCGTTGCGGAGCTCCCTTATGTTTCCCGGCCAATTATATTCGGCTATGCGCTTTCTCTGTTCGGATGTGAAGCGGACAGAGTGATTATATTTTTGGTTGTATTCCTTTATATAGTGATCGGTCAGCGCTTCTATATCCGCTGGCCTTTCCCTCAGCGGCGGAATATGGACGGGTATAATGTTCAGCCTGTAGTACAAGTCCTCTCTGAATGAGCCCTCACGAACCATTTTCGACAAATCCTTATTTGTGGCCGCAATTATCCTCACATCGGAATAAATTATTTCCGTTGCTCCGACACGCTTTATTTCACCGGAATCAAGAAATCTCAAAAGCTTCGCCTGCGTCATCGGTGTCAGGTCGCCTATTTCGTCGAGGAAAACCGTTCCGCCGTTGCTCATTTCGAATATTCCCTTTTTGCCGTTCCTGTCGGCTCCGGTGAATGCACCCTTTTCATAGCCGAAAAATTCCGACTCCATAAGCTCCGACGGTATAGCCGAGCAGTTTAC
The DNA here is from genome assembly GCA_021202325.1 of Clostridiales bacterium. GTDB lineage: Bacteria > Bacillota > Clostridia > Lachnospirales > Anaerotignaceae > Metalachnospira. Next base: position 862 of record JAJQDF010000084.1, read on the forward strand.
CGGCATGAATACCTCCTGTGCCCTTTTGCTGTTAGAATGTATAAAGTTTGCCAAAACATCCTTTCCGACACCGCTTTCGCCGTATATTATTATTGTGCTGTCGGTCTGAGCCATGTACTTCATGCTCTCAAATATATTTTTCATCTTGGCATCTGCGGTTATTATCTGACTGTAGCGGTTGTTGGCCTGCTGTATGAAAAGAAGGGTGTCCTTTATATCCATGCGTTTTTCCTTCTCCAGCCGCAGTTCCTTTTCCATCTCGTCCATGAATATTTCATCATGACTGAAAGCTATTATATATTTCAGCTTCCCATCCACATATACCGGCTTGGCCACGCAGTCTATTTTTGCGCCGGATGAATTTATACCCAGCTTTATCATTGCCTCTTTGCCGGTTTTTAAAACCGCCATTACTGCCGAGCGGTCGAGAACTCCCTCGTCAACCAGATCATATACCGTCATGGACAGCGCCTTTTCCCTTGTTATACCATACATTTTGGGCAGTGTATCATTGACATAAAGTATTTTTCCCTCACCGTCGGATATGAGTATGTTTCCGTAGTAGTAGTCCAGGTAGGTCTTTAACATTTCGAGAGTTTCCATATCGCTTATTTCCATGATTCACGCCTCCGTAAGTCCGTCTTAAAGTCTCAATAATATGTCCGCCAAATCATTTTTCTGTTCTTCCTCGGCATAGAGCCTGTGGAGCCGCATGAAGTCCTCCACGCTCTCCGGCAGAAGATACTTCACGGAACGCCCCTCTCTTTGGGCTCTTCTTATATAGGATGAGGATATATCCAGAGCCGGAGCTTCTATAAGTCTGACCTTGCCGCCCCTCTCTCTGAGCCTTCCTATGGCCGCCAAGCCCATGCCGTTATATCCCGGCCTTGTAACCAAGGCAAATTCGCACATGCCTGCCAGCCTGTCGAAGCCCTTCCAGCCCATTATTGTTTCCATAACATCGGCACCGATGATAAAATACAGCTTGGCATCGGCATCGCATTTTTCTCTCAGCTCCGCCACGGTGTCCACGGTGTAGGCTATTGTTTTCTTCTCGGTCTCAATGGATGAAACACAAAAATATTTATTTGTTTTGGCCGCAAGGCATGTCATTTTATATCTATGTACATTGGAAGACCTTCCCACCTTATAGGATGTGCTTCCCGTCGGCATAAATATAACCTTTTCAAGGTTCAGCGCCTCTCTGACGGTCTCCGCCGCAATTAAATGTCCGTTATGTATGGGATCAAATGTGCCGCCCATTATTCCTATTCGCTTTATGCCGAAGTAATCCGCAGGCTCTTCCGCCCTCTGTTTTGTCTCCGAAAGGAAAACTATGTCGCTTTTTGCCGCCGCACCATAAGCCGAAACCGTTATAAATTTACTGCCGGATCTTATAAGCTGATTGTACAGCTCTATAAAATCATCCATGGTTTCGGCATTTTGGAATACTTTCCCTATCTGCTTATCAGGGGTTTCGGACGCAAAGACCATGTTTTCTTTTGTACAAACCATAAATCCGTTTGCTGTGGTCTTGCCGTCAAGCGGCTTAAAGCCGTTGTCAACTATGACACAGCCTGTTTTTCCGGCATCAACTATTGCTCCCGCAAGGATTATTTTATCGCCGAAGTCAGTCAGTGCTTCGGCCAATATTTCCGGCAAGCGGCTGTTTATCGAGCCGTTTCCGAAATTCATATTTTTAAGCTTTTCCAAAGCATTATTTATATCATTTTCAGCCCCATCTTCACAGAGGCCGCACACCGCTATGAGCGCACCGTCTGCCATAGCCGTATCAAAAATAAAATTCCCCATATAATATCTCTCCCCGGGCTTAATTTATAAACTATGGTATCCCTGCGTCATTCAATTCCTTGAAAGGACATTGTAAGCCTCAGAATCCAGTTCCTTCTTCTTCGAAACTATGAAATCAAAGAAATATCTGCTGGCAATTGGCAGAACACTCTTATTTTTGTAGGCAAGGGAAACCGTTCTTTCAAGCCTAGGCGTAATTCTTTTGAGTACAATATTGTGGTGGTGGCGGTTGAGAACAAGGTTGAATATTATCGATATGCCAAGACCTTCCTCAACCATTGACATTATTGTATACTCGTCATAAACCACATACTGTATATTGGGCTCAAGGCCGTTCTTCTTGTAAAATATTCCAGAGGCTCACTGAGCTCGCCTTCGTCCAGAAGTATATAGGGCTCCTTCGACAGCTCCTCCAGCGTTACGGTTTCCTTATCCGCCATAGGATGATTCACCGGAAGAACCGCAAGCATTTCGTCCCTTTTGAGCGGAACCGTCATAAGTCCGTCGGCAGCATCGGGATTGAGAAAGCCGAAGTCAACGCTTCCGTCCTTTACCCAGCTGCTTATATTTGTATATTCTCCCTGTTTCAGCTCAAAATGAGCCATGGGATATTTTTCTTTAAACTCTTTTATGAGCCAAGGCAGCCAGTTGCATGAAATACTGGCGATGGTGCCGACTCTTACTACTCCACTTCCAAGTCCCCTCATTTCGTTTCGCTTTTCTATAAGCTCCCTGTGGGCATTATAGACATTCTTAATATAAGGTAGGAACTCGTTTCCGTCATGGGAAAGCTCCATGCCTTTTTTGGAGCGGATAATAAGCGTTGAGTCCAGCTCCTCCTCCAGAGATTTTATCATCTGGCTGACAGCCGACTGGGTGTATCCCATGCTTTCCGCCGCCCGGGTAAAACTTCCTGTTTCTACAACTTTTACAAATGCGCCGTATCTAATCATATGTATTAAACCCCCGAATAAGTTATTCTAATGTTATCATTATATAAATTCGTTTTACTAATGTCAATTATAATGTTATACTTTAGCTGTAAAAAATGATATTTACCTGATATTTTTGTAATGCGGGGTGTGAATATGCTTAAAGGAGAAAATAAATTTTATAAAGGAATGCACGACGGCATGGCCGTTGCTCTCGGATACCTTGCCGTATCATTTACACTTGGAATTGCCGCAAGAAAAGCCGGCCTTACGCTCTTCCAGGCAATGCTTGCCTCGGCTTTGAACAATACCTCCGCCGGAGAATTCGCCGCCTTTACCCTTATAGGCGCAGGCGTTTCCTATTTGGAGGTAGCCGTAACAACCCTTATATTGAACATGAGATATGTACTCATGAGCTGTGCCCTTTCCCAAAAAGCCGATAACAGCATATCGACACCTCAAAGATTATTCATGTCTCATTATATCACAGATGAGATATTTGGGCTATCAATAATGAGCGGAGATAAGCTGGATTTTAAATATGTTTTCGGAATTATCGCCGTCAGCGGCCCGGCGTGGACATTAGGAACTGTTCTCGGCGCACTCAGCGGCGGAATAATGCCGGTCAGCGTATTAAGCGCCATGAACGTAGCTCTTTACGGAATGTTTATTGCGGTAATCATTCCCCCGGCAAAAAAGGATAAGACAATTGCCCTTCTCATCGTGGTTTCGATGGTATCAAGCCTTCTGTTCTCGATACTCCCCGGTCTCAAAAATATTTCATCGGGCATGACTATAATAATACTCACCGTTGTTATTTCTCTTGCGGCGGCAATACTGTTCCCCGTAGAGGATAAGAAGAAAAAGAAAGAGGTTGTCAGCTGTGAAGCCTAACGTATACGTATACATTTTAATAATGGCGGTAGTGACATACCTCATTCGTATGCTTCCGATGGTGCTTGTAAGGAAGGAAATACAGAATACGACAATAAAGTCCTTTCTTTACTATGTACCCTATGTAACTTTGTCAGTTATGACGTTTCCTGCGATATTATCTGCAACAAACAGTGTAATTTCAGCGGCGGCCGGCTTTGTGGTGGCAATTGCTGCGGCGATAAAGGGCTTCAGCCTGTTTAAAATAGCCATTTTCGCCTGTGTTACGGTATTTATATTGGAAATGTTTATATAACAATAGCTGTTTTAAATACCCGTTTAGCCAGCGGGTATCCTCTCCAAATAGTTATTACATCAAGGCCATGCTTACCAGCCCTATATGTACAAAATAGGATGTTGGCAAACATGGCGAATGCCCCGATGGTCTGCACTTCGGGGCATTTCTCATATGTTGAGTTGATTGTGTAAAGACTCACAGATGTTTTACTCGCTCACCAAAAATTTTTCAAAATTATTTCCTTTTTATACACCCTATTTTCTTTCTGTCTACCAAAAGTCAAAATATTTTGTTATACTAATTATGCTGTACTTTTTAAATTTGACCGATATTGCACCTAATTTTTACTTTCGTTTCACCTTTTGGAAATACCTTATTGTGGGGGCGATAATAATATGGTAACAATTTTAATCGTAGAAGACGATGACATGGTAAGACTTCTTACCAAAATACGTCTCGGCTCTTCCTATAATATACTTGACGCCAAGGATGGAGAAGAGGCGCTGGAAATACTGGATCACGAGCATGTCGATCTGATAGTGGCTGATATACAGATGCCCAAAATGAACGGCTATGAGCTGGTGCGTTCCCTCAGGGAGGCCGGCAATGATATTCCGGTAATAATAATAACGGCAATGGAATCCTTCGAGCACAAGAGAGAAGGCTTTGCTTCCGGAGCAGAGGACTACATGACAAAACCCATAAACTACGAGGAACTGACATGGAGAATAGAAGCACTGCTCCGCCGGGCAAGGATAGCCAACGAAAAATGCATAAACATAGGAAAGCTCAAAATAGACCAGAGCACATATTCGGCCAGCTATGACGGAGAACCTATCAACCTGACCAACAAAGAGTTTGACCTGCTCTACAAATTTCTTTCCTATCCCAATGTTGTGTTCACAAAACAACAGCTTATGGACGACATCTGGGGCTTTGACTCCGAGACCGAATACGGCACAATAAAGACATATATAAGCCGTCTTAGAAACAAGCTGTCAAAATGCAGAGACGTCGAGCTTATATCCATAAGAGGTCTGGGCTACAAGGCCGTTATACATAGCACGGAGGGCGCAAAATGAAAAAGAGACCTAGGGATAATACATTCAACATCAAGCCTATTTTTTTGATGGATATAGGCGTTATTGCTATTGCATTTTTTGCCTTCTGTCTTATTAAGCTTCTCAGCGACAATATGCAGCTGAGCGGCATACAAAAGGGCATAATAGTGCTTGTCGTAATATCGGTTATAGTATTCATAGCCAGTCAATTCATGCTGACATACGTGCGGAAAAACATCCAGGTATTCCTGGACGGCATACAGGACGTGGCCGACGGCAATCTTGATGTAAAAATAGACGCCTCCGGCCCCTATGAATATAACTACGTATGCGAAAGCTTCAACAAAATGGTTGATGAACTTAAGAAAAGCCGAAAACAGCAGGAAAGCTTCACCGACGAATTTGTACACGAGTTCAAAACTCCTATATCTTCAATAAACGGCTTTGCAAAATATTTGGTCGATACCGGAGAAGGAATAGAAACCGAGGAAAGGCTTAATATATTAAATATAATAGCAGACGAAAGTATGCGCCTTTCGGAGCTGTCAAACAACACACTGTTTTTGTCAAAACTTGAAGCCGTGGAAATAATCACCGACAAGCAGGAATTTGACCTGACGGAGCAGATAAAACGCTGTTCAATACTTCTTTTGCCTAAGATGGAAAAGAAAAATATTGAACTGGAGCTGTACCTGCCGGAGCTCAGCTACAGCGGCAACCAAGGAATGCTGGAACAAGTCTGGATAAATTTACTGTCAAATGCCGTGAAATTTACTCCGGAACATGGTATGATAAAGGTTGCCGGCCGTAAACTGCCCGACGGTGTGGAAATATCCATTGCCGACAACGGCATAGGAATGGATGAGGAAACCCAAAGGCACATATTTGAAAAATATTACCAGCACAACAATGTCGGCAAGGTCAAAGGAAACGGCATCGGCCTGTCAATAGTACAGAGGGTAGTTACTCTCTGCGAAGGCCGCATTGATGTAAAGAGCAAGCCCGACGAGGGCAGTACGTTCACGGTTTTTCTGCCGGATTGATTAAAGTTTTCTTAAAATTTAAGCTTAATTTAAGTTTTTGACTTTCATTAAACCATAAAATTTTACTATTAGGCACTGAAAATCAGAATAAGGAGGACAATAATGAAAAAACATAAACTTATGTCTTTGACAGCATTGATGCTTTGCGCAGCCCTTGCCGCGCCGGCATATGCGGCACAGACAACCCGTGTAGTGGTTACTAAAAACGGAGTACAGGGTTCTACCCTTACAATTAAAGAGCCATTGACCAGTATTTCATGGGATGAGCTTGATAATCTCATAAGAGAAGGCTCACTCAACGTATTGGCACTGGAGGAAACAATAAAAAGTATAGATGCCATTGATTACAACCAGATGAAAAACGATATACTCAAAGTAATGATAGAGGTAAACAACGCCAAAAGCTCAATAAATTCGGTAAAAACCTATTTAAACGCACTTGGAGAATCTGCTTCTGAGGCTGACTACGCTCTCTATTCAATGTCGTCTTCAACAATCATATCATCACTGGACAACTCATATGATTCCCTTAAGGAAACCTACGACAGCATTAAGGACGGCTCAATGGAGGACGACAACGACGACGTTATCCGTCAGCTTGAGGATGCCATAACCCAGATTGTAATAGCCGGCGAAACACTCTATTTAAGCATACTGACAATGGAGGACTCCATGGAGGATGCCTACAGGGGAATTTCCCAGCTGGATATGAATATCCAGGAGGTTAAGCTCCGCCAGCAGCTCGGCCAGGTAACGGAACAGGATGTTATGCAGCTTGAAAACACAAGAAGATCAACCGAAGATCAGATCGAAATACTCGATATGACAATAAAGACATATAAATCTCAGCTCCAGGCACTTATAGGCGAGGAGCCCACAGGCGAAATCGAGCTTGAGGAACCCCCGGAGGTTACAGAAGCTGACATAGTAGGCATAGACTATGACGAAGACCTTGCCTCGGCAAAGGCCGCCAGCTGGACAATGCGTGAAGCAAAAATATCCACCAACAATGCCGGCGACGACTGGTACGATGTGCAGGATGAATATGAGGACTGGGAATATGAATACGAGGTCGGCGAGCATACATGGAATTCCGCCCACCTCAGCTACGATGCCACAGAGCAGTCCTTTGAGCTGTCATTCAAAAATCTTTATAATACCTTAATACAGAAGCAGCTTGTAATTGCAAGCTATGAGAAAACCGTAGAGTACTACGAGAAGCAGCTTGAAATAACAGAGCTTAAGCTTGACCTTGGTATGGTCGGCTATATGGACTATATAGATGCATTGAACGATAAAACCTCCGCCGAGTCTGATCTTAACAGCGCAAAGCGTGAACTTCTTATCGCTTATAACAATTATGAAAACGCCGCCATGTACGGCATAGTTGATTAAAGGAGGCAAAATACAGAAATGAAAAGACGAATACTGGCATTTACTTTATGTGCCGTTTGTGCCCTCTCTCTTTCGGCCTGCAGTCAGGACACAGCAGAGGTTATGGACCCAACGGTAACCGTTGAGAGCGAAATAGTATCCACAGGATCCCTCTCTTCAGACAGCTCATACATAGGAACGATTTCTTCCGACGGCTATGCTACGGTAGTATCTATGGTTTCGGGAAATGTTGAATCCATTCCCGTAAGCGTAGGCGACACGGTTTCTGCCGGACAGCTTCTCTGCTCCATAGACGACGATTCCGCCCAGATAACATACAAAAGCGCCCAGGCCGGATATTCCAGCGCTTCAAGCAGCTACGACAGCGCAGTTTCGGGCTACGGCGGCGATGACCTTACAGTAATACAGGAGCAGGTAAAAACTGCTGAACAGAACTATGAAAACACATTGGCTCTCCAAGGAATAGGAGCGGCCTCACAAACAGAGGTTGATTCGGCATACCAGACAATGATTTCTGCTCAGGCTTCCCTTGAATCGGCAAAGGCTTCACTCGAGTCAGCTAAAGCCAGTGTAGAAACAGCTGCTGCCAGTGTTGATTCTGCCGCATATCAGCTTTCACTCTACAGACTTACATCGCCCATAAGCGGCATTGTTGAAGAGATAAATGTTTCTGAAAATCAGTTTGCTTCATCCGGAACCCTTGCCTTCATAATTTCAAATGCTGAGGATAAGACAGTTACATTCTATGTTTCCGATGAGGTATGCCAGGTTCTTACACAGGGACAGGATGTAAGCGTAACATACAGAGGCGAAACATACAGCGGAACAATATCTGAAATAGGAACAATGGTTGACACCACAACAGGACTTTTCAAAATAAAGGCCGTTATTGAGGATGCCGACGAGCTTCCCGACGGACTTTCCGTTGAGATTTCAACAAAATCCCATGAAGCCAACAACGTATGCATTATTCCCTGCGACGCCCTTTACTTCAATGGCGGCGACTCATATGTATATGTAATAGAGGACGGCGTTGCCGTTAAGACTCCCGTAACCCTCAGCCTTTACACAGCCGAATATGCAGCCATAACCGATGGCCTTTCAGCCGGTGATGAGGTAATAACCACATGGTCGGCAACTCTTTCCGACGGCACTCCTGTCCGCCTTGGCAGCGATGTAGATGAGGCCGAAAGCGAAGCTGAAGAAGCTGCTGAATAAAGGGAGGTCTAGGGAATGGATTTTATAAAAACAATTCTGAGACAGCCCATGAGGGTATTCCTTATCGTTTTGGCAATATGTATATTCGGAATATCTTCCCTCACGGGCATGGATTTGGAATATATGCCTGACATGAGCATGCCCATGGAGCTGGTTCTCATATACTGGCCCGGTGCGGATGCCGACAGTATAGAGCGTCTTGTAACCGAAGATGTTGAGGATGAATGCGAAACGTTAAGCGGCGTAAACACAGTAGTATCTTCTACATCTGACAACTACACAATGATTCAGCTCATATATGACTATGAAACCGATTTGGACGAAGCCTATTCAGATCTTAGATCTGCGATGGATACGCTTGCTCTTAGTTTCCCCGATGATGTAGAGGATCCCGTCATTATGGAAATAGACATGGATGCCATGTCCACAATGATTGTTTCAGTCTCTTCGGATTCAAGCACCGATATACAGAGCTATTTAAATGATAATGTAGTTCCTGCTCTTGAGTCTTTAACAGGCGTTGCACAGGTTACACTTACCGGTGCCGGCGATGAATATGTTCGTCTTGTAGTTGATGAATCTAAGCTGGAGCAGTACGGTCTCACATTTGCTTCCATAGGCTCGGCCATAACATATGCCGATTATGATATGCCTGTAGGAGATGTAACATTAGGTTCACAGGATTTGGCGCTCACTGCCGACGGCAATATTGATATTTCAGCCAACTGGGATATATTGGATGTTCCCATTGAGACATCCAGCGGTCAAATAATAAAGGTTAGAGATGTGCTTATCGACTACGGCCTTTACACCGAAACATCGGACAGCATAAGCAGATACAACGGAAACGGCAGCATAATGCTTTCAATATCTAAAAACAGCACAGCTTCAACGGTTTCTGTCTGCAATGCCATTGAGGAAGTTTTTGACGAATATACCGGAGTTGAAGGACTGTCATTCAGGACAATATATTCTGAGGGAGACAGCGTAATAGATTCAATCGTACAAGTAGTTCAGACACTTGCTATAGGTGTTGTACTGACAATGGTCATACTGTTCCTTTTCTTCGGTGACTTAAGAGCAAGTATAATCGTTGGCTGCAGTATGCCCCTTTCAATACTGTTGGCTGTTATATTCCTTAGCTTCCTTGGTTACGATTTCGACATGATAACCGGTGTAGCCTTAATTATAGCCATAGGTATGATAGTTGATAACTCCATAGTTGTTATCGAGAGCTGTATGCGAGCCCAGGAAAAGGGACTTTCGTTCTTTGATGCTGCCGCATCCGGCACCAGGGAGGTTATATTTTCAATATTCGCCTCAACTCTTACAACGATTGTCGTATATATATCCCTTGGCATGTCATCAGGTATGTTCGGTCAGATAGCTACTCCTCTCTGCTGGACAATCGTACTTACAATGACCTCATCATTTATATGCGCAGTTATAATTGTGCCTTTGCTTTTCTCAAGGATAAAGCCTGTGGCAAAGGAAGATCTGCCTATAAACAAGGTTTTGGCAAAAATACAGTCATTCTACAGAAGGGCTATGCCTAAGCTTCTCAGACATCCGGGATATACGGTTCTGATTGCCTTCGCAACATTGATTGTCGCATTAATACTTGTGGCAAATATCAATTTCGATACATATCCCACAAGTTATGACGGAAGTATTACAATTTCAGCTGATTTCCGTTCAGGAACTAAGCTTGAGGTAATAGATGAAAGCATACAGGAAATTGAACAGGCTCTTTTGGCCGATGAAAACTTTGAAGATATAACATTAAGTATATCCGATAACAACGCTTCATTTACGGCATATGCCGTTGACGGCTGCGACAGAAGCAGTGAAGAAGCCGTTGAAGAATATATAAAAAAATTTGGTTCAAGCGAAAACATGGAGCTTACAGCCAGTCCCACCGGTAAAAACAACATAGGAATATCCACTTCAAGCGGAACAACAAGCGTTACCCTTATGAGCGACGACCTTGATACCCTTGAGGAAGGCGCAGCACTTGTTGAAGAAGTAATGTCTCAGGTTCCCGGTGTTATAAAGGTTCATAATGATTTCAATCAGACAAGAACAACCGGACGTATAATTATAGACGGTCAAAAGGCTCTGGCAATGGGTACAAATCAGTCCCTTGTAGCCCAGCAGATATATGCTCTCTTGAATGGCTCAACAGTCGCAACCATCGATTATGAGGACAAGGATACGGAATATGACGTTATCCTTGAGTATCCCGAGGGCAAATACGATGATCTTATAGCACTTATGTCGCATCCTATTTCTTCAACAACAGGCGGACAGATAATGCTTAATGACATTGTAACAATAGAGTATGATGATACCCTTCCCACAATATCAAGGCAGGACGGTTCATTTACAACAACAATAAGCGCCTATGCCCTTGAGCAATATAAATACGATGTTGACAATGAGATTAACGAATTGGTTTCTGAAATAGACTTCCCTGAGGGAGTAGGAATCGGACAGAGCGCCCTGGAGAAAATGGCAGGTACAGAGACCAGCAACATGGCAACTGCACTTTTCACAGGTATATTCCTTGTATTCCTTGTTATGGCACTCCAGTTCAACTCTCCGAGACTGTCATTGATGGTAATGATGTGCATACCCCTTGCTCTTGTCGGATCATTCGGACTTGTGTTCATTTCAGGCGAAACAATGAGTATGGTTGCTGTCATGGGCTTCCTGATGCTCTTTGGTATAGTTGTTAATAACGGTATACTTCTTATCGACGCCATTGGTGAGGGAAGAAAGACAATGCCCCTTGAGGATGCACTGGTCAGCTCCGGTGTAACAAGACTTCGTCCTATCCTGATGACAACATTGACAACAATATTCTCAATGCTGCCCATGATATTAAGAAATAGCAGCGGCATGGCAATGATGACTCAAATGGCATATGTAATTATCGGAGGATTGTTTGCTTCCACAATACTTACAATGTTCGTAATGTCGCCCTTCTATCTGCTGATGAGACGTGAAAACGTGGACGGAACAAAGAAGCCTCCTCTCTTAGGCAGAAACAAGGATAACGATAAAAAAGAGAAGAAAGAGAAAAAAGAAAGAAAACACAAAAAAGGTAAAGATACAGTTGAAGAATAATATAAGCCGTGCTGACTTGCCTTTCAGGCAATGTCAGCTGGTACTGAGGAAGTTCTTTCCGAAGTACCGTATATCTGCAATGTCGATGCATTGCATGGTTGGCGGTCAAGGTAATTAAAAATCCTATTTTTTTACCGCATATTTATACTGACTTGCCTTCTTTAGGCAATATCAACTCTAGGCTGATAAAACCCTTTACAAATATCAGTCGGTGTGTGTGGCTTCGCTATCCAAAGCCACATATACACCACCCCAATTGTACTGCGGAAAACCCCTTCCCGCAGTACGCTCCCCCTAAAGAAGCTCCTGCCTAGGCAAGGGCTTCTTTTTTTGATTAATGCAATCTATATTTATCTTTTGTTTTATATGCAAAAAGCCCTTGACCGTACCATAGATACTGACAAGAGCCTTTTCCATCCTCATATAAACTTATCCGCTCTCACTTCACTGTCTGCACATCCGATGGCTCATAGCCTGCCTTTCTGATAATGTCCTTCAGCTCTTTGTCGTCTACAGGTGTCATCATATGTATGTCGGCGGTCTTTTTGCCGAGATCCACCTTGGCGTAGTAGCCCTCCTTGGAGTTGAAAGCATTCTCAACTCTGGCCGCACAGTTTTTGCAGGTCATTCCGCCAACATGTACTGTCTTTTCATAGGGATAGGAAGAAATGTCCTTGTTTTGGGGCTTAATCTTCTTGACAGTGTCTCCCCCTGCTCCGCAGCATCCGCTGGAAAGCTTCTTCATATAGCTTTTTACGGCAAATATCACTACTACGATGAGTATTATTATAATAACTGCTGTTGCCGGTGTCATAAATTATCACCTCCAAATTTAAAAATCCGCCCGGAATATATCCGGACGGTATTAGTATACTCTAACTTTAAGATTTAAGCAAGTGCTTTTCCAATATTTTCGAGCTCAGCTGATGCAGCATCGTCAGGCGCTCCGCAGCAAATAACGCTGTCGCAAGCAAGTCTGATTCCGCTTGTTGAGCAATCATCTTCCCATGTTCTCATCCATTGTCCGTCTCCCCAGCCGAATGAACCGAAAAGAGCTACCTTCTTTCCTGCGATTGCGCCCTTTACCTCTGACCACATGGGCTCAAATTCGCTTTCCTCAAGCTGTTCATCTCCCATGGAAGGGCAACCGAATGCAATTGCATCAAACTCAGCGGCCTTTGCAGCTGAAAATTCTGAAGCTGTCATAACTGTTACATCTGCACCTGCGGCCTTTGCTCCGTCGGCAACCTTTCCTGCCATCATTTCTGTGTTTCCTGTGCCGCTCCAATATACTACTGCTGTTTTC
>JAJQDF010000210.1 GCA_021202325.1 Clostridiales bacterium
AATATCTTCAATATTTCATAAATTACCTTTGAATTACAAAGTGCAAGCAAATAGTACAAATTATTATTTGAAAAACAACTCATACCTGCAACATCAAAGATATGTCAATACGGCTTATATCTAAATGCCGTTGTTCCGGATGTAATCAATGACCAGCTAGCAGATTCCCTGAAGTAAAAATCTGTATTTTGAGGACGAGAACGGAGTTTTCCATGCTCATCGAAGCAATTCCTGATTTCTCTTCCATTATTTTCCCAATTAACAACATAATCATTATTTCCATACCATCGCCTAAAATCGCCGCCTTTATTATATGGAAACCATTTTTTGCCTGATTCAACAGACTCTTCTATATTTTTAGAGTCAAACTTAATATTATCAAGTTCAATTTCATACCATTCTCGAAGAAAACGATTGTTATCAGAAGTAGCCAACCCTTGCTTAGAATCAGCTATTGTTCCTAACAATACTCCCTTATCAAATGCACTAATCATTGTCTTACTCACCCAATACGCCACCGGCGAACCGGGGATTTTGGAGAAGTTGGACTGCTGAGCAGTGTACAGTGGACAGTGGTCAGTGGACAGAAATGCATCCTCTTTCTCTTGTTGGCTCGGATAATCAACTAGTCTAGCGTATTTACCAGTGTAGTTTTCAGTATGACTATTACGTATCACAAAGCTGGTAGTCTGTACCACCTCGCCGCCAATTTCCTCAAAGGCTCTTGCTCCCAAATGAGCCATATTTATAGTATCTTTTTTCAATAGCTTATCTCTCAATTTTTCAAAACTAGACAAGAACATCTATGCATGTTGCGTAATCATAGCCTGATAGCCGTTTTTTACTGTCATTGAGCCGCATCGCTCGATAAATACAGCAAACAAATCACTCTTACTATCCAGATAGTACTTCTTCACAAATTCATTTAACTTCGAATCCATATTACTGGAACCCATATACGGCGGATTTGTAACTACCACATGATACTTCTGTGCCAGCACCTCTCCGGTATCAATCAGCTTATTTAATTTTTCCTGCGTGCCCTCAATTCCTATACTATTCAAGTCAATTTGTCCGGAAATCTCGAACTTTTCCGCGAAGCGGCGGAACAAATCCCAATCATAGCCATCAACATTAATGATAGAGCCATACTCTTTGGCATCATCCAAATCTTCGATAAGGCCTTTTGCCTGATTAATTGCATTATTCTTCTCCAGCTCATTCAAATCTACGCCGAAATAGCTAAGCTGTGTTTTATTGAAACCGTTGCTTTCTTCAATTGCATACACATGGGGCTGCGGAATGTCAGGATTGCCGTCATCATCCTTTCTGGTAAGGAAACGACTGTCATAGCGTCTTGCCTTCATCATAACGGAAAAATAAGCAAGCTATGCCGCACGGTCATCGATATCAAGGCCGTACAAATTATTTTCGATAATAGACCTGACTGCCTCCGATGGCGTGTAACTATAATCAGTGTAAATCTGCATCAAAACGTCGAACAGATAGACAAGTATATGGCCGCTGCCTGCACAGGGATCGATAACTTTCAGATTTTCGGGCTGAAAGTTAGTGGTGTTATTATAAGCGGCTAGTTGAGCACGGACTTCGGGTGTCTGTTCCGCTTCAGTAAGGTAATATTTCCATCCAAACTTATCTGCTATTTCCTGTTCTTTTTGGATCCGTTCTTTCTCTGACCACTGTCCGCTACCCACTACCTGCTGTCCACTACCCACTGACCACTGTCCACTACTCGCTGACCACTGAACAAAAATTCGTCCAAGAGAATTTTCAACCATATAGCGAACAATCCAGTCCGGTGTAAACAGCTGGGTAGCGGCAGGGATATTTTCCTTGGTAATCTTTACGTTTTTCTTCAGTGCGGCAAAGACCTCATCCTTCTTTTCTGCATTATAATATTGGTACAGCCAGCCTATGATCTGCACTTGGTCAGTCCAATCCTTTTCCGGGATTGATGTAATCATCTGCTCGATGACACTGCCCTCACGGAGAAGATGATCCGGCAGCAGAAGCTCCGTATAATCATTTATTATCTGGAACATTACCGGCATAATTTTGCTTAAGGCATTGCACTGGGTGATAAGCAGATAGCGATACAGCGCCTCTGTGTCATCTGCTTTCTTGAGGGAATAAACTTTTTCCATGTCCAGCCCATCCAGTTTCAGATGGATTGCTTCATCGATAATCTGCGGCTTAAATTCACCGTCTTTATTGGTAAAAACACGCACACGGGTAGGGAGGTAGTTGTTAACTTCCATGTAGCGCAGGGCAGAAAAACGATTAAACCAAGTATACGCTACTTCTTCCATCGTCTGCTCATAGCCTTCAGAGCAAACTCTATTTATCAAAGACTTCCTCTGTTCCTTTTCAGTTGACGACAGAATATGGCCATCAACGCTGTCTGCATTAATGTCGCCGTATCCCTCCGATGTCACACCATAAAACTCGGCCTTCTGGGATACACGAGAAATCAGTTCACGCCTTGCCCATGTCGCATATTTTTTTATCGCATTCTTATCCATTGCATTATCCTCGTTCTAAATTAAATTAATATATTCTCTAAATACATTCCGTAGCCGTTCGCCAGTATCATCTCTTACACCAGCAATTCTAATTACATAATCAATATAGTAATCCTTTTTCCACCCAAATTCATTAGGAAGAGTAGTATAGGAAAGTAATCCTTTATTATTTATAATTTTTAATGCTTCATCAAAATTTCTGTCATTTATAATCTTTCTTAA
>JAJQDF010000150.1 GCA_021202325.1 Clostridiales bacterium
TGTTAATATAGCAATCTGGATTAAATCCTGAAATGTCACATAACACATACAGCCTTACCTCCTTTACTCAGGAAGTGACCAACCGCCAAACGGCAATCCTGCGGAAACTCCGCAAAATTATGATAACATATTTCGACACCGAATTCAATAATTTCCCACTAATTTTTAAACCG
Organism: Clostridiales bacterium; assembly: GCA_021202325.1. Classification (GTDB taxonomy): domain Bacteria; phylum Bacillota; class Clostridia; order Lachnospirales; family Anaerotignaceae; genus Metalachnospira. The sequence continues at coordinate 174 of JAJQDF010000150.1, forward strand.
GCCAACGGCTTATTTTTTTGCCTGTCATCCAATTTTTTACTGCCGATTTTTTCAGCCTTATCAGACAAAGCTGAATCAATTGAGCCCATTAAATTTTGGTAGCCTTTATAGCTAATATAGTTCCATGAAATTTTACCCAATTCGTGTATACAATCCTGCTTTTCCAGCAAATTTTACACAACTTTTAGTTGTGTAAACTGTGTAAAAAATTGTGTAATTTTGGCCATTTATCTTTTTTGAATTTTTAGATTTCCTTGATTTTAAGCCATTTCTTTAGCCTAATTTTCGCTTCTATGAATTGATTAGGCATATCCATAGACTTTTTGAACCCCTTCTTGTACAGATTCATTTTGTAAAATCAGGGATAAAATCCCAACAAAAAATTTAAAAGGAGGACAACAAAATGAAGAAAAAATTAGCTTTATTAATGGCTGCAATCATGACTGTTGCCATGGTTCCCATGACAGCGTTTGCATCCACATCATTAAACGTAGGCTGGAATGTTAATGTTGGTGTAGGCGACGACAATATGTTTAATAACGTTATTGAAATTACAAATGATAACGAGTATGTTGGCGACGCTACTTCATTTGAAATTGTTGTAACACTTACAAACGGTAAGTTTGCTAAAGAGGACTTTACAGCTTCAGATGGAACAGAATATGAGAACAAATATATGATGGAGGAGTCTGTTTTCCTTACTGATTCAACACTTAACCAATACAGCACTACTGCTTTTTCAGGAATTGAAAAGATTGAGATTTTTAATTCTACAACAGCATATATAACTGTTAGTAAAAAGAGTTTCAATGTAAATGGTGGTGTACTTATTCCTATTAGAGCTTACGCCGTAGATGCAGGAGACGTAATAGCTAACGTATGGAGCAATCAAGTTATCACATTTGATATGGATGGAGTTATTGCAACAGCCTATGATGGAGATATATCTATTGAATCTGAAGGTGTTGTAACATTTGTAGAAGATGCTGATGATGCTAAAAACATTGAGGCAATCACTATCGATGGATTAGTAAATGGCGCTATAACTGACGGAACTATAACTCTTAAACTTAAAGGAAACTATAAATTTAATTATGATCAATATGGATACTTACTTGACGAAGATGGTCAGATAGTATATCTTGCTGACAGCATTAAATTCCTTAACAATTCTGGTATTAACGTTAAAACAGATGGTGTTTATAAAGTATCTGATAACGAGTTAATCTATAATATCAGCGGCATAGATACAACACAGGTTGCTAAAATCACAATTTCTGGTATTTCAATTATACCTAAGAGTAGTTGTGATGCAGGTGATGTTGCTACAATCACTGTAGGTGGTACAGCTCTTGGAACAAGCGAGAAGCTTGAAGTAGCAAAAATGGTAGAAGAAGCTGTTACATATTCAGTAGAAGATGATGATCTTCCTGAAATCTGGGCAGGTAAAAACTACGATCTTGAGTCAGATAGTAATAATACACTTAAGATTTATGTAGAAGAAAACACAGGAGATATCCTTAACACATCAAGAAAAGCTACATTCACATTTCCTGACGGAATTGAAGTAGTTGATATTGATGTAAATACTAAGAAAGAACTTAAAGATAGCAACTTCACATATACAATTGATGAAAATGTAGTTACAATTAAATACTATGGCGAATCAGATGAATCAGATGCTGCTGACTTTGGCATAGCATTCTTAATTAATGCAGCACCTACATACGAAGGTGATGTAACAGTAGTACTCGGCGGAGAATTTGATGATGTTGAGTTCACAGTTGCTACAGTTAAAGCTCCTTACACAATCGAAGCTAAAACAAGCGAAGTACTTATCGACTACAGATATGTACCTGTAAACGAAATCGTTATTACTGAAGCTGAGGAAGGCATTCTTGCAGAGGACACTGTTATTGTATTATCAGTTGAAAAGATGGATTTTGAAGATGCCGGAACATATGAAGTAACAGAGGGCGACATCGAAGTTGATGTTGAAATAGAAACTGATGATGAAGCACAGCTTATGATAACTATTGAAGATGAGTCAACAGAAGCATCAACAATTGTAATCAGTGGTCTTGAACTCTATCTTGATAGAACTCTTCCTGTTGGCGGTTATGCACTTATTGAAAGCAAAGAAACAACTGGTAACCACACAATACTTTGGGAAAACTCAACAGATGAGGATGATGAGGATTTCGCGTCATACAATTACTCACCTGCTGCTAAAGCACAGTCAAATGGTCTCTTCAAATTATCAGACCTTACAGTTAATGACAGCTACGTTGAAGTTGTTACAGCAGCTCGTGACCAGGATGACTCTACAACAAGCAGAAAGATCATTATCACAATCGGTGCTACAACAATGTCAGTTGGAACAGAGACAGTTACACTTGATGCTCCCGCATATATCAACAGCGAAGACTACACAATGCTTCCTGTAAGAGCTATCTCCGAGGCATTCGGTGCAACAGTTACATGGGACGACGCTTCTAAGACAGTTACAGTTCTTAGCGGCCAGAGAATTATCTCCATGACAATCGGTTCTAAGACAATGTACATCAACGGTACTCCTGTAGCTATGAATA
>JAJQDF010000149.1 GCA_021202325.1 Clostridiales bacterium
TTCCGGGGTAGCCTTCAGCATATTTGTTTGTAAGATGAGATCCCATAGCTTCCATTACGGCCGGAGAAACAAAGTTTTCGGAAGCAATAAGCTCGATGTTGGCTCTCTGTCTGCCAAGCTCGGCTTTCATAGCGGCAGCAACCTCAGGATCCTGGGCTGTAACTAAAGGAAAATCAAATCCATTCATGTTATAAAGTCCTCCTTATAAATATATTTATTGTAATTTAACAAGTCTACAAAATTGAGCAACTTTTTACACTAACCACTAATCACTATCCACTAACCACTAATAGCTGTCAGCGGATTCTGTCGGGGAAACCAACCTTTCTGTGAACCTTTGTAAGTGTCTTGCTTGCGATTCTCTGGGCTCTTTCGGCATTTGTCTTGATTATATTGTCTATATAATTCTTGTTCTGTTCAAGCTCCTTAACCTTTTTCTGTATAGGCTTAAGATTGGCAACAACGGCTTCGCCGACGGCTGTCTTGAACTGGCCGTAGTTGCTTGAAGCAAATTCTCTCTCGGCCTCAGACATTGTTTTGTCGGTAACTGCGCAGTAAATGTTAAGCAGGTTGCTGACTCCGGGCTTGTCCTCGCTGTATCTTATTTCGTTGTCCGAGTCGGTAACGGCCTTTTTAATTTTGCTCATAATTACATCGGGCTCATCGAGAAGGGCGATGGAGTTGTTTTTGTTTTCATCGGATTTCGACATCTTCTTTGTGGGATCCTGGAGAGCCATAACTCTGGCGCCCACCTTGCCGATATATGCTTCGGGAATTGTGAAGACATCGCCGTATAATGCGTTGAACCTGGAGGCAATATCCCTTGTAATTTCAAGGTGCTGTCTCTGATCCTCGCCAACGGGAACAAGGTCAGCCTGGTATAAAAGAATATCGGCGGCCATAAGTACGGGATATGTGAAAAGTCCGGCGTTGATGTTGTCGGCATGCTTAGCCGATTTTTCTTTGAACTGAGTCATTCTGTTGAGTTCGCCCATGTATGTGAAGCAGTTAAGAACCCATGCCAGTTCTGCGTGCTGGGGTACATGGGACTGATAGTAAATGATATTCTTTTCGGGATCAAGTCCTGAAGCAATATACTGCATCATCAGTCTTCTGGCCTGTTGTCTGAGCTTAACGGGATCCTGTCTTACCGTTATTGCGTGCATATCAACTATGCAATAAAGACAGTTGTATTCATCCTGAAGCTTAGTCCAGTTCCTAAGCGCTCCCAAATAATTTCCCAGCGTAATATAACCCGAGGGCTGCATTCCGCTGAAAATCGTCTTTTTTTCGTCAGCCATAAAAATTCCTCTTTTCTATACGTTAAATGTTAAATAAGCAGATTAAACTTCTTTTAGTATACTATGGATTATTTTTATATTCAAGAAAAATATTCAAATAGGGAGGGTTCTTGGTATTGGAGGGTGAGTTCCTGGAGGGGGAATAGGGGATGAACCTGATATGAATTGACTTAATATCGGAAAACCGATATAATCATATTAGGTGATATTCATGAATATACAGGAAATATTAAAGGAAAAAGGCTATACAAAATACAGACTCAGCAAAGAAAGCGGAGTGCCATGGGCAACATTATCCGATATATGTTCCGGAAAAACTGATCTTGCCAAGTGCAGTGCCGGGACACTAAACAAATTAGCAAAAACATTAAATATGACAATGGAAGAATTAATATTGGTAAAAGCTGAAGAGCCTTCTAAAGATGGGTATCCTAATAATAAGGAGTATTTGGAGGCAAGCTTGCCGGGATTTGTACAAAAGGATATAGAAGCCCTGTTGGAAGGCAAACGAGATAACGTATCATATCTGGACTGCTTATATGATGAGTTATACGGCTCTATCAATGCATGTCAATGGGATGGTATTATAACAAAGGAACAGGCCGATTATTTGAGATATAAATATATTTTCCGAAAGGAGGATGAAAATGATTGATTTTACGCCTTGCGAAGTGAACAATTTTAAAGGATACGGCGGCGCAAACGGAAACAAGATAAATATATTTTACGAAGGCAAAAGCTATATGCTGAAATTTCCTCCTCTGCCATCACAAAATGATAAGATAGACCTTAGTTATACAAACGGGTGTATAAGTGAATACTTAGGCTGTCATATATATGAATCATTAGGATTTAAAACACAGGAGACAATACTCGGTAAATATACGGATAAAAGAGGAAAAGAAAAAATTGTAGTTGCTTGCAGGGACTTTACCGCCGATGGAAAACAGTTAATGGAATTTGCTCAGCTGAAAAATACTATCATTGACAGCGAACAAAACGGTTACGGTACAGAGTTAAGCTCAATTATAGATACGATAGAAGAACAAAAAATAATGCCGATAAATGATGTTAAAGATTTTTTCTGGGATATGTTTATAGCAGATGCATTACTAGGAAATTTCGACAGACACAACGGAAATTGGGGATTTCTTATTGATTCGAATATGAAAAAAGCTGAAATAGCGCCGGTTTACGACTGCGGTTCGTGCCTTTATCCAAAGCTTGATAAGAAAAAATGAAAGTGATTCTAAATAACGAAAATGAAATGAACGCAAGAATTTTTGTATTTCCAAGATCTATTATTAGAGAGAATAACGAAAAAATATCATATTTCGACTATATTTCTGCACTAAAAAACACTGACTGCAACGCCGCATTGAAGCGAATACATGAAAAAATAGATATAAACAAAATAAATGAAATAATTGACAGCATATTGATTTTATCACTG
>JAJQDF010000244.1 GCA_021202325.1 Clostridiales bacterium
GAATTACCATTTTCGCTTCTCGATTTCTTATAATATGCGCTGTGTGTCCACACCTGTAAAGTTTAAATGGTTGCATAAGATATTTTTTTGGTTTATAATAAATTAATTAGTAGAAGGATATACTATGCCGTTTTGCGGCTGTCAGTACGGGAGTTAATATATGGACAATATGGACGAAACTTTTATTGTTATAATGCTCAAGGATAAGGAAACGGGTTTTTTAGACAAGGAGCTCGGCTGTTATGCTGTAGACGATGAGTATGAGCTGATTTATAATGCCTATGCCTTAGAGGAGGAAGATGGGCTTTATGTTTATTTGAAGCTGACAAGCGGAAGAGATGTCGAGGATTGGGAATACGACGCAGTGTTTGATTACTATGATCCGGAGACTGTCGGAAGCGAAGTCATTTCTGTTGAGGAAGAGGACGGAGACTATAATCCGGTTTGGATAGTTAAGTTTAAGTTTATAGATGATGTTTCGGCAATGGAAGAAAAAATGGAAAAACTGCTTGACTTGCATAAAAAGGAGCTGGACTCGGTTTATGAAACAATTGCAGATAAAAAGGACGAATATAGTGAAGAATAAAAGTTTGAAAAATATGCTTTCGAGATCTATGCTCGTGTTTTGTGCGGCGGGCATGGCTTTGACGGGCTGCAGCAGCATTTCTTCCGGTGATGACGACACTGAAATAGTGGATAACATTACGGAAGAGGAAGAAAACAATCCTGTAACCGATGATCAGGATGTCACTGAAAACGAAAATCCCGATGTCACGGTTGATACAGAGGAAGAACCGGAAGATCAGGATACTACCGATGAGCCGGAGGGTACAACGAGCACTACGACAACGCAGACCAATAATACTACATCAAGCTCGGATAAGGATTCATCGGTTTCATGGAGCAAGCTTGAAAGTGCGGCCAAGGCCGGACAGAGCTATTACAGCGAATACTACACAAAGACAAGAGTAATAAGCATGAATGGCTACCTTTATAACTATGCCGCAAGCACACAGATTACAACGGACTACCTTATAAAGGAAGGAATGCTCACCGGAAGTTATTCTGGAATATCCATAATGCTTATGTACGGCAGTGATATATCCTCGAAGGGCGGCAGCAGCGTACATATAACAGGAACGGATAATGAGTTTACTGTGTTTGCTTTCATGAAGCACCCGACGGATAATAAGTATGTATTTTCATCCGCAAGCGGTTCCTATGGAACATTGAGCGAGACAGCATATAATTCTCTTATGTCCGCCTATTCCATGGATCACGGAACAATTAGAAGGCTTACTCCTTCAAACAGTGAGTATGACAGAATACTCAGCTGTATTAAGATGTACGAAAGCAAATATGAGTCATATTTTGTAAGAAGTATTACCATAGACGATAAATATGCCTTTGTTGTACTTAGCGGAAAAGCAAATGCAGCGACAATAAGGGAGTATATACTTAAATATGAGAATGGCATATGGGAAGTTGTTATGGACGACCTTGAGAGTGAAGGCAGACTTCCGGTTGTTGTTAATAAGACTATTCCTGATTTCAATATGTCCCTTCTTCCGACCTATTCCATAAAGGATTACACAATGCTTACGGACTATACTGCGGTTATGGATGCATTGACGAAGGCCGGATATTATGCAAAGGACGATACGTTCTACTATTTCTGCGGAACGAAGGAATTTTGCTATATGATTACCGACAGCGGAAAGAGATTCCTCTGCCACTATAACAACGGAACATGGGACTGCTATAAGGTTTTGGATTACTACGATGCATTGAGCAAGCTTCAGAGCCTCTCAAGCAATCCTCCCACATTTATATTGTTGGATTTGGAGTAAAAATGAAATACATAACAGAACAAAATGACATAGTGCTGACGGAATATGAAAGCTTCGTTATTTCGCAGACCTTGGAGTGCGGACAGTGCTTCAGATTCGAATGTATAGGAGAAGAAAATTATATTGTAATTGCCCACGGAAGAATACTTAATATATATCAGGATGGTGAAAATATAGTTTTTAAAAATACGTCGGAGGAAGAATTTAAAAATATATGGATAAAGTATTTTGACTTGGATAGGGACTACTGCGAAATAAAGAAAAGAATTTCCGAAAATGACGAAATACTGAAAAAAGCTGTGGACTATGCCCCGGGAATAAGAATACTCAACCAGGAAAGATTTGAATGCCTTATATCATTCATAATTTCCCAGAATAACCGCATACCGATGATAAAAAAAGTAATAGCCAACATCAGTAAAAAGTATGGAAAATATATAGGCTCTTTTAACGGTGAGGATTATTATGCTTTTCCCACACCTGAGAAGCTTGGCTTGGCTGATGAGGCCGGCCTTATGGAGTGCAAAACAGGCTTTAGGGCAAAATATATTATGGATGCCGTACAAAGGGTTATCAATGGCGGGATAGTCCTTGAAGACGACACCAAGGACACTGACAGCCTGAGAGATATGCTCATGTCTGTGAAGGGCGTGGGACCGAAGGTGGCCGATTGCGTGCTGATGTTTTCCTTCGGAAGGTGCGAAACCTTCCCGACGGATGTATGGGTTAAAAGAATAATGAGCGAACTGTATTTTGGCGGCAGGGAAGCAAGCGTAAAGGAAATTCACGAAAAGGCCGATGAGTGCTTCGGAGAATTTGCCGGTTATGCACAGCAGTATTTATTTAACTATGCAAGACAATTCAAAATTGGAGCGTAAAAAAACGGCAGGCGGAAGT
>JAJQDF010000223.1 GCA_021202325.1 Clostridiales bacterium
GTATATACTGCTTATAATTTATTTTCCCATAAATGCGCTGAGCGGATATATCACCATAGCGGCTTCAAATTTGTCGGCCACAATTGATATATCGGCAATTATAGATAATCCGGAGCTCATAGAACAGTTCGTGACATCTTCAAAATATATTAAATTGGCTACTTATAACTTCCTGAGCATTGTAGTTGAGTCAGTGCTTTCGCCATTTGGAGCTATGGCCATAATTTATATGACGAAAAATTGTTTTGAGGGCAAGGAAACGGACTTTAAGGAGGCACTCTCCGTTTCGTTTTCAAACGGCTTCAGTTTTATAGCATCGCTTATAGTTTTCAGCATATGCGTAGGGCTTTTGTCCATGCTCTTTGTTATACCAGGAGTGATTTTGGCTGTTTTTTGGCAGCTTTATCTGCAGGCCATAGTGCTGGATAACTGTAAGGGAATAAGTTCTCTTAAGTTCAGCAGACAGCTTGTAAAGGGCAGATGGTGGAGAACATTTTTATATATAATTGTATTCTATTGCATGAGTTATTTGGCAAACTATGTAATTTCAATATTATTTATGTCCATAGAGACGACATATTTCGGCGTTGTAGTTTCAGGCCTTATTATATCGTTGGTTCAGACTATATTTACAGCCGCTAAGACTGTTGTATATATTCATTATCAGGGTAATCCTGTAGTTAAAGGGAAAAAGTGAAAGATTAGGGGGAAAAGTTATGGCAATAACAGAAAAGGAGTTCACAAAAGAAGAATTTAAGTATCTCAATCTCCTTGCGAAGTAGTATCCCAACATCACGAGCGCAAGTACAGAAATTATCAATCTTCAGGCAATATTGAATCTGCCTAAAGGAACAGAACACTTTGTTTCGGACATCCACGGAGAATATGAAGCGTTCAGCCATGTTCTCAGAAATGCATCAGGAGTTATCAAAAACCATATTACCTATATCCTTGGCACAAGCCTTCGGGAAAGCGAGAAAAAGACTTTGGCCACACTTATTTATTATCCCGAGCAGAAGCTGGAGGAAATAAAGAAAACCGAGCCGGACATGGACGACTGGTACAGAATAACGCTCCATCGCCTTGTTACGATATGTAAGGCGCTGTCGGCAAAATATACCCGTTCAAAGGTAAGGAAGGCGCTTCCATCCGATTTTGCATACATAATAGAGGAGCTTCTCCATGAGGACAGCACCGGTGAGGATAAGGAGCTTTATTATAACCAGATAATTGAGTCCATAATAAGACTGGAGCAGGCGGACAGGTTCATAACTGCCATATCAAAGCTTATACAGAGGCTGGCCATAGATAGACTCCATGTAATAGGCGATATATACGACAGAGGCCCAAGAGCCGCTAAAATAATGGATATTCTTGAAAACTACCATTCCGTTGATATACAGTGGGGAAACCATGATATAAGCTGGATGGGTGCGGCGGCAGGCTGCCAGGCTCTTATATGCAATGTTATAAGAATACAGGCACGCTACTGCAATCTTGACACAATAGAAGAGGACTACGGCATTAACCTTATTCCTCTGGCCACATTTGCCATGGAGAAATATGCCGATGATCCATGCACATATTTTATGCCGAAGAACTCGGATTCCGATGCCCTCAGCGACAAGGAGGTAATTCTTGCCGCCAAGATGCATAAGGCTATTTCCATTATGCAGTTTAAGATGGAGGCGCAGATAATTAAGCGTCATCCCGAATTTAATATGGATGACAGACTGCTTTTGGATAAAATTGACTACGAAAAGGGTACAATAACAATTAAGGGCATAGAATATCCCATGAGGGACATGAACTTACCTACAATCGATCCGGCTAACCCCTTCGAGTTATCCGAGGAAGAACAGGATGTAATGGATAAGATAAAATCATCCTTTGTAAACAGCGAGAAGCTCCAGGAGCACGTACGTTTCATGTTCAGCAACGGCAGTATATACAGCATATTCAATTCCAATCTGCTTTTCCACGGCTGTATACCCATGAACGAGGACGGAAGCCTGAAAGAGGTTATGTTCAGAGGAAAGAAGCTTAAGGGTATAGAATATATGGATGCCGTTGAAAGAGCAATGCGTGAAGGCTATTATACAACGGCGCACAGCAAAACAAAGAGAGAATGCCTTGATATGATATGGTATCTCTGGTGTGGAGAAAGCTCACCGCTTTTCGGCAAGGATGCCATGACGACATTTGAAAGATATTTTATAGAGGATCCCGCTACCCATAAAGAAAACAAGAGTCCCTATTATGAGAAGCGAAACGAGGAAAAGGTATGCAGGGCAATACTTGAAAACTTTGGACTTGATCCCGATAAATCACATATAATAAACGGACACGTTCCTGTAAAGGTTAAAAAGGGTGAAAGCCCCATTAAAGCCAACGGCAAGCTCTTTGTAATAGACGGCGGCTTTGCCAAGGCATATCAGAAGGAAACAGGAATTGCAGGCTATACGCTTATTTATAATTCCCACGGACTTGTGCTTGTTTCCCATGAGCCCTTCGAGTCTGCCGAAAAAGCCATAGAAGAGGAAAAAGACATACACTCATCTACGGTGGCTCTGCAGTATTCGCAGGCGAGAATAAGGGTTGGAGATACAGATGTGGGCAAAGGAATAATGCAAAATATTGAAGAGCTTGAAAATCTGATGTATGCCTATAGGAGCGGTCTCATAAAAGAAAAGAAATAATTGGAGAGACATTTTCAATGAATGAAAAAGCTTTAA
>JAJQDF010000115.1 GCA_021202325.1 Clostridiales bacterium
TCTTTAATTATAATAGTATTTATGTCGCTGCTTACAACCGGCTTTATGTTCTACATTTCCCCCGGCTCAGTGATGACATTTATGCAAATGACAGCAAGACAGCCGCTTTTGTTTATTCTTAACTATGCTCCGGTGCTTCTTGTAATGCTGTTTGTATATTTCCTAACCGGAAACTGTATATTCTCATCGGGTATACCTATGATGGTTTTTCTGGCGGGAGCATTTGCAAACAGAACCAAAATCAATCTCAGACAGGATCCTATGGTTCCTAGCGACCTGGAGGTAATCACGGAAGTTAAATCATTACTGTCAAGCTACGGTGATTTTTATATTAATTTGGCCATAGGCGCATTGGTAATAGTAATACTGATATGCGTTTTGGCTTTTGTATTTGTGAGAAAAAGCTATGCTCTTACACTCAAAAAAAGGGTTATAGGATGTGCCGGATGCTTTCTCTGCTTTATGCTTATGTTTACCACCGTTTATTCAAGCTCAGATTTATATGACAGCTTTGAGGTTGACGGAAATATATATTTTAAGGTAAATCAGTATATTTCTAAGGGATATTTATACAGCTTCATTTATGATATTCACAGTTTTAATGTTTCCAAGCCTGAAGGCTATACAGCGGCGGAATTTACCTCTGAATACGACAATGTAAGCTACGAAGAATTTGATGATATATCAAAGCCTAATGTAATAATGATAATGAGCGAGGCCTTCTCTGACATAAGCAATTCCGATCTGATAAGCTTCGAAGGCTATGATGATCCACTGGAATTCTTCAACAGCTTTGTAGAAAGGGACGACGTAATATCCGGACATATAGTTGTTCCTAACTTCGGCGGAGGCACTTCCGACACAGAATTTGATGTTCTTACGGCTTGCTCCACAAAATATATAGACAGCTCTCAGGTTTCCTATAACTTCGTGAGAAGAAACATGGAGGCTCTGCCAAGCCTTCTGGAGCGTGTCGGCTATGATACCCTTGCCATTCATCCGGGCTACGGCTGGTTCTATAACAGAACCAATGTATTTGAAAACATGGGCTTTGATGATTTCCTCTATCTTGAGGAGGACTTTGATCCCGAAACCCAGAACAAGGGCGGATATATATCCGATGCAGTAACAACCGAGTCAATAATAGAAAACTTTGAAGCGTACGTTTCTGAAAGTGATGATCCGCTTTTTGAATTCTGCGTTACAATACAGAATCATGGCCCTTATGAGGAAAAATACAACGACCTAGAAACCAATTTCTCTACGGATGTTGAGTTGACTGATACAGAAAAGGCAATATATTCAGGCTATTTTGAAGGAATAGACGATGCCGATGCCCAGATTGAGGCGCTTGTGAACTATTTTGAAACTAGCGAAGAGCCCGTTGTACTTGTGTTCTTCGGCGACCATCTTCCGGGATTTTCTAACGATATGTCATATTTCTCACAGTTTAGATCGGATATTGACTTGAACGGAAACGAATGGCAGCAGATAAAAGGCTACGAAACACCTTACTTCATTTGGGCAAATGAAGCCGCCAGAAATATGACGAATTTTGATTCAAACAGAGAGTCCCTTTATATGCCTGAGGATAATGTTATTAGCTCCTTCTATCTTGGAGCATATGTAATGGAGCTTTTGGATATGGGAGATATTTCGCCTCTGTTCTCCTATGTAAATGAAATGAGAACAGTTCTGCCTATTGCCTCTACAAACTGGTATGTATATGCTGACGGAACGCTTGCAACTGAAATTGATGGCAATGAGCTTGAAATGGTGCAGAAATATAAGAGATGGATATATTATAAGCTGTTTGATGATGAAGTAGTGTTTAATGATTAAATGTTTATATTTAAAGCAAAAGCCGGAAAAATCTCCGGCTTTTGTTATATCGCTTTATGCTTTTGCCCTCTTTGCGGCATCTTTGCAGGCGCTTATGTAAAAATTAAAGTCAAGTCCGGCAGTAACTGAATCATAACCCTCCGCAAAATATCCGGGAGCGGCATCGGGATTTGCCGTGAATATTATTACAAATTTTCCTGCTTTATGGCATGCAGTTTTTATTCTTTCCAAAGCTTTCTTAAATACGGGATCGTCAAACTCACCGCCAATTCCAAGGCCAATGGATAAATCATAGGGGCCGATGAATATGCCGTCCACACCGTCCATTGATGCTATTTCCTCAATATGGGAAAGGCATCCGGCAGTTTCACACTGTGGAATTACAAGGGTTTCTTCATTCCAGTAATTCATGGCCACGCTCATTGACTCATCCGAAGGATAGTCGCATCCCCATCCGTCCTTTCTCGACGGGCAGTAGCCTCTGTTTCCGATAGGTGTATATTTTGCCCACTTAACTATATTCCTTATGTCCTCTACCCTTTCAACAAAGGGAATAATAAGTCCCTTTGCACCTACATCGAGAGGTTTCATAATTGCCGGTCTGGATATTTCCCTTACCCTAACAAAGGGAGTTATGCCCGACAGCTCCGCCCCTCTTATTGCATCAACGGTGGTTTCTCCCTCAAATGTGCCGTGTTCGTTGTCTATAATCATATAGTCGAAGCCGCATCTTCCCAAACATTCGGCTGCATTCATTGAGGCAAGCTCAAAAAATATTCCTACGGGTTTTTCCCCTGCTTTTACTTTTTTCATAAATTCGTTCATAAAATTCCCTCCCTTTTAGAAATTTTCTGTAAAAATAAAAGCAAAACGTTTTATTGTTTATGGT
>JAJQDF010000242.1 GCA_021202325.1 Clostridiales bacterium
ATTCTCTGCTTTCTCACAAAGATACGGAATCGTATCTATGAAGGGAGGCAACCAATAAACTTTTTCAGCTCGCTCCGTTATCATTTGGCTTAAAATCCAATAAAACATTAGATGGCACATTAACAAGGTTGTTCTTTCAATCATTTTATGTTATTATAAATTTGTTAGTCTAGTGATACAAAATATCGCAAAGCGATTTCAGCTTTTTGGAGGATAAATATGACATTAGATAATTTACAAATTGGAAAAAGCGCCGTTATTCAGGCAGTCGGAAGCGATGGTGCACTCAGGCAGCATATCCTCGATATGGGACTTATCCCCGGCGCGGAAGTTACATTGGTAAAATTTGCACCCATGGGAGATCCTATAGAACTGCGCATACACAGCTACGAGCTGACATTGCGTGTGGCGGATGCTAAAAAAATTGAGATTAGGGAAATATCCGAAACGACAGAGGAAACGGAAGAAAATCCTGAGGCCAAGGAAATGGATCATCCCGGACTCGGTGAAGGCGGACGGTTCCACAGCAAAGCGGACGAAACCCCTTTGCCCGAAGGCACAGTGCTGACATTTGCTCTGGCCGGCAATCAGAACTGCGGAAAAACCACATTATTTAATCAGCTGACCGGTTCAAATCAGCATGTTGGTAATTTTCCCGGAGTAACAGTTGACCGTAAGGACGGCGCAATCCATGGTCACAGCGACACCCTTGTCACCGACCTGCCCGGAATCTATTCCATGTCGCCCTACTCCAGCGAGGAGCTAGTTACACGAAACTTTGTGCTTAACGAAAAGCCCTGCGGAATAATAAATATTGTCGATGCCACAAATATCGAGCGAAATCTTTATTTAACAATGCAGTTAATGGAACTGGATACGCCCATGGTACTGGCGTTAAACATGATGGACGAGGTTCGTGAAAACGGCGGATCTATTCTTATAAACGAAATGGAGGTTATTCTCGGCATACCAGTTGTACCTATTTCAGCGGCAAAAAATGAAGGTATTGAGGAGCTTATATCCCATCTGCTTCATGTTGCTAAATATCAGGAGAGGCCGAAACGTCAGGATTTCTGTGACAAAAACGACCATGGCGGCGCTGTTCACAGGGCACTCCACGGCATTATGCATATGATTGAGGACCATGCACAGGAGGCAAATATTCCCCTTCGTTTTGCGGCCACAAAGGTTGCCGAGGGCGACCAGCTTATTCTTGACCAGCTTAATTTAATGGAAAACGAAAAAGAGCTTGTGGAGCACATCCTTGTTCAGATGGAGGAGGAGCGAGGCCTTGACCGAACAGCTGCCATTGCCGACATGAGGTTTACATTTATACAGCGGCTTTGCAGGCTGACTGTGCGCAAGCCCCAGGAAAGCAAAGAAAGGCTTAGAAGCGAAAAAATAGACAGGATTCTTACCGGAAAATATACGGCAATACCCTGCTTCATCGGCATTATGCTATTGGTATTCTACCTGACATTCAACGTAATCGGGGCATTCTTCCAAGAGCTATTGGAAATTGGCATAGATTATCTTGCCGGAATAACCGAAAGTGCATTGGCCGCCGCCGATGTTCACCCGGTTCTAAGAGCGTTATTCAGCGACGGAATTTTTGCCGGTGTCGGCAGTGTGCTTAGCTTCCTGCCAATCATCGTCTGTCTGTTTTTCTTCCTGTCTCTGCTTGAGGACAGCGGATACATAGCTAGGGTTGCGTTTTTCATGGACAGCCTGCTTAGAAAGATAGGCCTTTCGGGCAGAAGTATCGTACCAATGCTCATAGGTTTCGGCTGTACTGTTCCGGCTGTCATGGCAACAAGGACTTTGCCCAGCGAGCGCGACCGCCGAATGACGATACTGCTGACGCCGTTTATGAGCTGTACCGCAAAGCTTCCTATATATATGTTCTTTGTGAATATATTCTTCCCGGAATACAGCGGATTGATAGTAACTGTACTCTACTTTTTGGGAATTATTGTTGGCATTGTTGTTGCGTTCTTATTTAAGAAAACGCTGTTCAAGGGCGAAGCAGTGCCCTTTGTATTGGAACTGCCAAACTACAGGCTTCCTTCCGCCAAAAATGTTGCCCAGCTTCTTTGGGAGAAGGCAAAGGATTTCCTGCACAGATCATTTACAGTCATACTGCTTGCCACCATTATAATTTGGTTCCTTCAGACCTTTGACTTAAGGCTGAATGTTGTGGCAGATTCCCAGAACAGCATACTTGCCGCAGTTGCAGGATTTATTGCTCCCATTTTCAAGCCGCTCGGCTTAGGCGACTGGCGTATATGCACATCGCTTATCAGCGGATTCATGGCAAAGGAAAGCGTTGTTTCCACAATGGAAATACTGTTTGCCGGAGAAGTGACATCGCTTCTCACGCCACTTAGGGCCGTTGTAATGATGGTATTCAGCCTTCTCTATACGCCTTGTATTGCGGCTATTGCATCGATAAGACGTGAGCTTGGCGGCAAGTGGGCGATATTTGTCGTACTGGAGCAATGCGCCATTGCCTGGATCGCCGCAGGGGTTATAAGAATAATCGGCCTCGCACTTATGTTTTAAAAACCTTGAGGCTCTGCCTCAAACTCCGCCAGGGATATTATCCCTGGACTCTAACTCGGAAAACTACGTTTTCCTTGACCTTTATAATTTAATTTGAGATAATCTCAAAATTTTATAAAAAGTTTTGTTAAAAATCTTTTTTCAAAAAATCAGAAAATTTAAAGG
>JAJQDF010000265.1 GCA_021202325.1 Clostridiales bacterium
CTGCTATACTGATAAAAATACGACATTGATTTGGAGGTACATATATGAGAGTCAGTTGGGACGAGTATTTTATGGAAATAGCTGAAATAGTAAAAACAAGATCTACCTGTTTAAGAAGACAGATTGGCGCAGTAATAGTGAAGGACAACAGAATAATAACAACGGGCTACAACGGAGCGCCTTCGGGCTGTAAGCACTGCACTGAGATTGGCAGCTGCTACAGACAGGAGCATAATATCCCCTCCGGCGAAAGACATGAGCTTTGCCGTGCTATCCATGCCGAGCAGAACGCCATTATTCAGGCGGCAAAACTGGGAAACACCACCGACGGAGCCACAATCTATGTAACTAATCAGCCCTGCGTGATATGCGCCAAGATGTGCATAAATGCCGGAATAAAAAGAATTGTATATAAAGAAGGCTACCCCGACGCCCTTGCGATGCAGATGCTTGAAGAGGCCGGAGTAGACGTGGAAGTGCTGAAATAATTATAGATATTTTTTGTATATTTCCGGACGGCGGTCCTTTTTGAGCTGGTATTCCCTGCGGTATTTGTCGGCTTTAGAAATATCTATCTCTCCAATGATAAGAGCCTCGTCTTCGCATATTTCGGTCAAAACCTCTCCATAGGGGCTGACTATCTGCGAATGGCCGCTGTAGTGGTACTTCATTTCGTCGCCGACTCTGTTTACGGCGGCTATGAAGCATTGGTTTTCTAAGGCTCTGGCTCTGAGAAGCAGGTCGAAGTTGGGAAGCCTGAGGTCAGGCCAGCAGGTAATTTCGATAATTAGGCGGCTTTTAGCCGATGCGGCCTGGAATATTTCCGGAAAACGAAGGTCATAGCAAATAAACGGCGAGACGGTTATGCCGTCAATATCGAACCATTCAATTGAGCCGCCGCCGGCAAAATATTTTGCCTCTACTCCATGGGAGAAGGGGTGGATTTTGGCATAGGAGGAGACAATGTTTCCGTTTCTGTCAATTGTAATGGATTGGTTCCTTACCTTTCCGTCGGTGTGGGTAAGGGCGGCTCCGAATGTTATAAATATATTGTTTTTGGCGGCCTCGTGCCTGAAAAACTCAACGGTTTCAGAGCTTTCTTGAGGCTCGGCCAAAATATCTATGTTCATTGTGAATCCTGTGAGGGCAACCTCCGGAAAAATGATAATTGCACAGCCTTTAGATGCGGCGGAGGCAATCATTTCAGAGGCGGTGCGCATATTTGCGGCTTTGTCCTCCCAGATTATATTTGTTTGTGCGAGTGCGATTTTCATGGTGACCTCCCGTGATGATGTTAAAAATACTTTCTATATTATGCTTTGTATGCATTTATGGACTTTTTAACCTTACACATATAGACTACCACTTTTAAATTTTATTTTTAACAAGAGGTGATTGATTATGAAAATGATTTCCTGGAACGTAAACGGGCTGAGAGCCTGCGTAACAAAGGGATTTAAAGAATATTTTGATACGATAGATGCGGATATATTTTCCGTTCAGGAAACAAAGCTCCAGGAGGGACAGATTGACTTTGCTCCCGAGGGCTACCAATGCTACTGGAATTATGCTGAGAAAAAGGGCTACTCAGGAGTGGCTGTGTTCACCAAAAAGGAGCCCATAAACGTATCCTACGGCATAGGAATTGATGAGCACGATAGGGAAGGCAGAGTAATAACACTGGAATACGGCAATTTCTATCATATAACATGCTATACGCCAAATTCTCAAAATGAGAATGCCAGACTTGGTTACAGAATGGAATGGGAGGATGCTTTCAGGGCATATCTCAATAAGCTTAATGAGAAAAAGCCCATTATACTTACCGGAGACCTGAATGTTGCCCACAATGAGATAGACCTTAAAAATCCGTCTACAAATCACAAAAATGCCGGCTTCACAGACGAGGAAAGGGGAAAGATGACCGAGCTTCTTGCATCCGGTTATATTGATACATTCAGATATTTTTATCCGGATAAAACCGGAGTTTATTCCTGGTGGAGCTACCGTTTTAAGGCAAGGGAAAAGAATGCAGGATGGCGCATTGACTACTATATAGTTTCCGAAAGGCTTAAGGACAAGCTTGTTTCGGCCGACATCCATACTGACGTTATGGGCAGTGACCATTGCCCTGTGGAATTGGTAATAGAACTTTAATTATGTATATAAAAATCCCCGGACTTTCAAAAATGAAGGTTCGGGGACTCTTTACTTTTAGACTTACAGCCGGATTTCATCATCAGTTTAATTCTGATGTGCAGTGAGGGCATCTTGTCGCATCAATTGAAATTTCGCTCTTGCAGTAAGGGCAAACCTTTGTTGTGGGAGCAGCAGGTTCAGGTGCGGGCGCCGGTCTTTTAAGCTTGTTTATCATTTTTATTACCATGAAAAGTACAAAAGCAACTATTAAGAAGTTGATAATTGCGGAAATGAATGAACCGTAGCTGAGAACGGATGTGGCCTCCTTTGCTTCCTCAATTGATGCATATGTATTTCCGTCCAAGGCAATATACCAAGAGTTGTAGTCTACTCCGCCGGTAAATTTACCAATCACAGGCATAATGATATCATTTACAAGCGAAGTAACAATGCTTGTGAATGCAGCGCCGATAACCATGCCTACTGCCATATCGGTGACATTTCCCCTAGACGCAAATTCTTTAAATTCTGACATTAATCCCATAAAAAACGCTCCTTTTTATATTAGTTAAGATATTATAGCAC
>JAJQDF010000102.1 GCA_021202325.1 Clostridiales bacterium
GCCCAAGAGAGTGTTTTAATGATTGTTTTTGATTAATGAAAGATGATTATTCAGCAGGTTGATATATTTTTCAAAAAGCGGAAGCTGCGACCTGTCCAAATCCTTTTTTACCCAGTCATACATAAGACCGATGAGGGAGTAGGAATACAATTCCGCTATAAAATCGGCATCGCCTGCGGCAGGAGAGTCACCTATGTGTTCCGTAACAATTTCCAATATGACGGGTTTTATAAAATTCAACAATATTCCTGTAATAAATTCATCACTGAAGGAATGGAACGTATTTATGACAAGATTTTTGTTGTCCATCAAATATTCAAGCAAAAGATTGTATTTTGCAAATTCTTCTTCCTGATTATACATTTTTTCTATAATTTCCTTTGTATCGTTAATATAAAGCCAATTCAAAAGTTCGTATGTATCGTGAAAATGATAATAGAATGTCTGACGGTTGAGACCGCACAAATCGGTTATATCCTTGACTGATATTTTATCCAGTGTTTTCTTCTGCATCAGTTCCTTTAGAGCTGATGCCAGAGCTGTTTTTGTAGCCAGTGACATTTTTATCGCCTCCTAATGCTATAATAACTCATTAATTTTATTAAAGCAACAAAAGGATTATTTTAAAAACAACGCAGAGGAAGCTGTGTCCTCTGCGCATGAAAAGGGGAGTTATTTAGACTCACTTTGAGCGAGCTTTTCAAGTAAAATGTTGCTTCTTTCTATGAACGAGGTCATTTGCTCCGAAGTAAGCTGCTTTTGGCTCATAAGAGCAAGGTCATAGACTTGTTCGCATATAAGCTTTGTTTCTTCCTCTTTGCCCGGGATGTTTTTGAGTTCCTCCAGGGACTTTATAAGCTTGTTGCTGCCGTTTAATACCAATGTTTCTTCGACGGTTGTGTTTGAGTAAAGCGACTGCAGGCTTTCGTCATCCTTATATGTTTCCAGCATATCCATAAGTCTTCTTTCTCTTTCGGAAAGGAGAATCATTGCAGATATGGAGTCAGTCTTAAGATTTTCAACCTTTACATTGAGCTTGTCCTTGCCGAGAATGCCTGAGAACAGAGTTTTGAACTCGCTGTTCAGAGTTTCATTTTCTTCCTCATCGCCCTTAAGAGTGTCCGAAAGGTCGGAATCTATTCTCTCCATTGTAAACTTGCCCTCGGCTCTGTATTCAAGATAGTTTACAAAGGGCTTGTCAATGGCGGATGGCATAACGATGGCTTCCATGCCCTGACTCTTGAAAAGATTGATATACTGTATCTGCTGGTTCTCATCGGTTACATAGTAAACCTTTGTGCCGTTCTTTTCCTTGTTGTCCTCTATATATTCATCAAGCGTTTTGTGCTTGCCTTCCGTTGTCTTGTAAAGGAGGGAACCTTTTATTTTATCGTAGAAATTGTCTTCCTTCATGCTGCCGTATTTAAAGAAAAGATTTATGTCATCGCAGAAGCCTTCGTATTCTTCTCTGTTGTTTTTGAAGAGACTGTTAATCTTGTCGGCAACCTTCTTTGTGATGTATGTTGACATCTTTGAGGCATAGCCATCATTCTGCAGTGCGCTTCTTGAAACATTCAGCGGAAGGTCGGGGCAGTCAAGCACGCCCTTCAGAATAAGAAGAAATTCGGGAATGACTTCTTTTATGTTATCTGCAATATATACCTGGTTGGAATAAAGCTTGACAGTACCGTCAACAGCCTCCATGTCGCTCAACAGACGGGGGAAATAAAGTATTCCCTTAAGTCTGAACGGATAATCCATGTTCAGATGAATCCAGAAAAGAGGATCTCTCATGTCGCCGAACATGTGATGGTAAAGTTCCTTGTACTGCTCGTCGGTGCATTCCGACGGCTTTCTGAGCCAAAGGGGATTTGTTTCGTTTAAAGGAAGCTGTTCGGGCTCTTCTTTTTTATCTTCTGAGCTTTCACCGCCTTCGTTTTCGTTGTCCTCTGAGTTTTCGTTTTTAAGAACCTCGGCAAGCTCTTCGGCGGAAGTTACGGTTTTTTTGGTTCCCTCCTCGGAATTATCGTCTCCATTTTCCACTCCTTCCTCACTCTTGTCGTCGTTGTCAATTGTGTCGAAATAAATTTCAACAGGCATATATTCGCAGTACTTTTTAAGTGCGCCGTATAATGTTGATTCATCGGCAAATTCCTTGCCGTCTTCGCCAAGATACATTGTAATGGTCGTGCCGTGGGTTGTCCTTGTGCCGGCTGACATTTCATAATCTATGCCGCCGTCGCAAATCCATTTTGCACTTTCAGCGCCTTCCATATATGAAAGGGAGTCAATCTCAACCTTGTCGGCAACCATGAACGCAGAATAAAAACCAAGTCCGAAATGACCGATTATATCGTTGTTTTCATTCTCGCTCTTTTCTCCGTATTTTGCCAGGAAATCGCTGGCACCGGAAAAGGCTATCTGGTTGATGTATTTTTTAATTTCGTCCGCCGTCATACCGATACCGTTATCGATAACCTGTATAACTTTGTTTTCGGGATCGCATACGACACGTATGCTGAATTTCTCATCAGCAGGGATATTGTCTGCCTCACCTAAAAGCATAAGCTTTTTAAGCTTTGTAACAGCGTCGCATCCGTTTGACACTATTTCACGGATGAATATGTCTTTATCTGTGTAAAGCCATTTTTTAATTATGGGTAAAAAGTTTTCGCTATTTATAGAAAGATTACCTTTTTCTTGCTCCATTTATTAT
>JAJQDF010000087.1 GCA_021202325.1 Clostridiales bacterium
ATTATAGTAATTCTATACAAGGGAGGTTATTTATATGAAAAAACCAATACTTATTGCAATGTGCTCAGCTCTTTCTCTGTCAGTATTTTCAACAGGATTTACACTGTCGAATGCTTCCGGAAAGGCCGAAGCATATGACCATGCGGTTATAATCACAGACAACACAAAGACAGTTGACTATACCAAGGATAAACTGGCGGCCAACGGCCTTGAGCTTATCGCTCAGATGGACGATATGGCTGAGTCTGAAGCTTACCGCTCATGGATGACAGCTTCCGATGAAATCGATGAAATAATCGATGCAATCGGTCAGGGCGACTACACAACTCCGACAGCTGTTTATAAAGCAGCTATTACCGAATCGCTTTTTGACGGTGAAATTGAGTTGGAAAGCTCAATTGCTGATATAGTTGAGAATAAGCTTGTTGCCTCAATTCCCACACAGCTCAGTGCCTTAAACGGCTCGACAGAGCTTGCGGCTACGGCATGTGTAACATCAAAAAATGCCATAGCAGACGACAGCATTGAGAACAGCATGGTTTATGTATATATTTATGACGGAGACTATTGCGCAGTTGTTGCCTATACAGTTGATAACGGTGTTGTATCAGCTACAGCAAGCTTTGTAGGCTCATATGACTTTGCTGATATTGAGTCGGCAAGCGACCTCAACGAGCTTTTCGCAGACAGCCTCGGCATTAATGTTAAATTTGCCTTAGTGAAATAAAATCTTTTTGGAGACAAAACAGCCGTACCGGAATTGACCGATACGGCTTTGCTTTTATGTGTCTTAAATCTCTATTATCTCATATTCCTTTGTTCCGAGGCCTATCTTTTCCGCATGGTCAACGCAGAATCTCCAGTCTGTTGTGGGATGGGTGTCTGTAAAGTGGTCGTGGTGGCACTGATCCTTTTCTGACAGCATGCTGTTTGGCATTACAGGTGCGGCATTTACAGCATCGGCGCAGGCAACGTCAATAGCCACGGGATCGAATGATGCATACATTCCGATATCTGGAACAATGGGCACATCATTTTCGGCATGGCAGTCACAGAACGGTGATACATTGTTTACAATGCTTACATGGAAATTTGGTCTGCCGTCAAGTACAGCCATGGCATATTCCGCAATCTTTTTGTTGAGAATCTCGCTGGAATTATTGTTGACCGATGTCATTGCGTCGAACGGACAGGAACCGATACATCTTCCGCAGCCAACACATTTGTTGGTATCAATAACAGCTTTTTTGTCAATTATCGAAATGGCGTCATGGGCGCAGTTTTTCTTACATGAGCCGCAGCCAACACATTTATGCTCCTTTACCTTGGGGCCGCTTGATGAATGCATATCCATCTTTCCGGCTCTTGAGCCGCTTCCCATACCGATGTTTTTGAGTGCGCCGCCGAATCCGGCAACCTCATGTCCTTTGAAATGCGTAAGGGATATAACAATATCAGCTTCCATTATTTCTTTGCCGATAATAGCCTTTTCGCAAAGCTCGCCGTTTCTTACGGGAACGTACGTCTCGCTCAGGCCTTTAAGACCATCGGCAATTATAACATTGCAGCCCGTTGAGAAGGGTGTAAAGCCGTTTTCGTAGGCGGCATCAATATGCTCAAGGGCGTTTTTGCGTCTGCCTACATAGAGTGTGTTGCAGTCGGTAAGGAAAGGATAGCCGCCTTTTTCCTTAACAATGTCAGCGATAACCTTAGCATAATTCGGTCTTAAAAACGCAAGGTTTCCCGGCTCTCCGAAATGAATTTTGATTGCGACAAATTTATTTTTAAAATCAATTTTATCAATGCCTGCTTCTCTGACAAGCTTGTCGAGCTTTGTCAAAATGCTTACTCCGTTTTTGGTTCTGAAATCTGTAAAATAAACCTTTGCTTTTTCCATGGTATCCTCCTTATAGTTATTTGATAGTAGTACAATTATAACATTTTGAAACTTGCTGTACAATGCAGTATTAGATATTTTTTGAGAATTTTGGAAAAGCTTATATTGATACTTGCTATCCGGTGCGATGCGGCTTGGACAATGTTCATTGACACGTAAATTCAAAAGAGTTAATATATAGACAAAATAATACCGGGAGGGAGTTTAAATGGCAAAAGTTTCAACAGAGGGTAAGACAGTAGAAGAAAAAATAGCTATGGCCGAAGAGATAAGCCGTGGATATTTTCGTCAGGGACTTAACTGTTCCGAATGTGTAGTCCGCACGTTTATGGATATGCACGATTCAGATTTGCCTGAAAGCGTTATCCGCATGGCTTCAGGCTTTGGCGGAGGCATGGGACATACAAAAAATACTTGCGGTGCAATATCGGGAGCGGTAATGGCACTTGGAATGGAGAAGGGCAGAGATCCTTTT
The DNA here is from genome assembly GCA_021202325.1 of Clostridiales bacterium. Lineage (GTDB taxonomy): Bacteria > Bacillota > Clostridia > Lachnospirales > Anaerotignaceae > Metalachnospira. The sequence goes on from JAJQDF010000087.1 coordinate 2,373, forward strand.
GAGTCCGACGACATGAAGGAGAGAATACAAAAGCTACAGGGCGAGGTCTATCCCATTTTCGGAGAAATGGTCAATGAAATAAAGGACGAGTACGGCACACTTATATGCAGTGAACTTTCCGATCCCCATGGTGATTTTGAGGGAAAGGCAAGAAAGAAAAACTGTATGCAGATTATAGCATACTGCGCAGGCATTGCCGAGAAATATGCGAATAAATAATATATATTTGTTCAAAAATAGCCCTTCTATGGTGTCACAGAAGGGCTTGTTTGTTATGCAAGGGAGTATCCCAAGGTTTGTGTAAACCTCCAAACTGATGTAAGATATAATTACA
>JAJQDF010000022.1 GCA_021202325.1 Clostridiales bacterium
TAATTAATCTTTATAAGTTACAGAAGCTAGCAAGGAATCCAAACACAACCGGCATTGTGAACAGACATCCTACTGTTGTAGCCAGCAGAGATGCCACCGCATAGTCCGGAGCGGCGTCGTATTCCTGTGCCAATACGGTGATGATAAGCATAGACGGAAGCATGGCAAATATCGAGCCTGCAAGAAGCATTTCGTCGGAAACGAGCCCTGTAGCCTTCACAATAAAGAAGAATGCCAGCGGCACTATTATAAGCTTAACCGGTATTGTGAAAAGCACCTTCGGCTTTTCGAAAAGCTTTTTGAAGCCTCTGCGGCCAACATCACAGCCTATATAGAGCAGACCTATGTATTTCTGGGTGTTTCCTATTCCGGTCATTGCCTCCCAAACTATTCCGCTTGGTTTAATGCCGGCTACTATTATAACAAGCCCTATTATCAAGGCAATCGAAGACGGAGTAATCATTTTTCTGATGCTGACCTGTGCCTTGCCCTTTGCTGAAGAAAGTATGGCCACTCCGGCCGTCCATGTCATTATTGTCTCGGCAATTAGGTATGCTGCCATATAGAGACCGCTGTTTTCAGGAAACACCGCCGTAAGTATCGGGAAACCAATAAGCGCACTGTTTATAAAGGATGTGGAGCATATATGCGCTCCAAGCTCCGGCTGTTTAAGCCTTATGAGCTTTCCGCTCAAAAATCCTATAACAAGCGCCAACACAAACATAAAGAACATTAAAAATATAAACGGCCAAACCTGTAAAAGCTCTTCTCTTGTTCCGCCGTTTGCAACTCCTGTAAGTATGAGAAACGGAACCGTAATCTTCATCATAAATTTCTGGACATGATCCACCGTTTCACTGCTAACGAACTTTGTTCCGGCCGCTATAAAGCCTATTAAAAACAATGTGGCAAAAAATATAACCTGCTGCAATACAATTCCCTGAAAATCCATCTGTCTCTGCCCTCCTGACAACGCCTTTAATCGGCCTTTCCTCCTTCGCTGACAACCTTTTTAACGCTTTTTTCAAACTTTGCACGCGGAAGCATTACCATATGCCCGCAGCCGCAGCACTTCATTCTGAAATCCATGCCTACCCTCAGCACCTCCCATTTATCGGAGCCGCAGGGATGCGTTTTTTTCATCTGTACTATATCTCCAACGGAAAAATCCATATATATTCTCCTTACTTAGTCTTTATCACTCTAACCGTTCTCTGTGGATAAGGTATTGTTATGTTTTCGGCAGCAAATCTCTTTTTTATACGGAGACGAAGCTCTCTTTCAACTCCGTAGTTCTCCTTAACACGGCATTTTGCAGATATTCTTATTGTAACAGCCGATTCATCCAGTCCGACTATCCCGAGAACCTCGGGAGTTTCAAGAAGGCCGTTTACTTCGGGAGCAGCCTTTTCCATTTCGTCCTTGAGAACCTCTATAACATGGTCAACATCTTCCTCGTAGGCTACGCCTACATCCACAATAGCATTGATAAATTCTTTGCATTTGTTTGTTATAGTAGTAATATTGCCGTTCGGAACTATATAAACCGTTCCGTCAACATCTCTGAGCCTTGTTGTTCTGATGGATACGCTCTCAACCGTTCCTGTACATCCGTCTATGGTTACAATGTCGCCTACATTAAACTGTTCTTCCACAAGTATAAATATTCCGGCTATTATATCCGATGCCACGTTCTGAGCACCAAGGCCTATAGCTACAGCTATGGAGCCCGATACTGCTGCCAGCGATGTTGTGGAAACACCCAGCTGACTGAGTATGCTTATAACCGCAATGAAATATATTGCGACAGTTATTACGCTTGTGGTAATGGATTTCAGCGTTTTAGCCTTAGACGGGTTCTTTACTACTGCGCCGCTGAATTTTTTTGTAGTAAATACTTTGTTTATTACCAATTTACTTATTTTTGCCGCAAAATAGCATATTACAATTAATACAACGCAGTAAACCAGCTTCCATACAATTGTCATCATCTGTACCTCCCAGCACTTTTTATAAATTCTTTAAATATTTTTATATTTTCCTCTCTATCAAGCAGATGTTCCGGGTGCCACTGCACCCCAAGCACAAAGCCTCTGTCCGTCAGCTCCAAGGCCTCTATGTAGCCATCCCCGGCCACCGCCGAAACCCTTCCTTCAAAACCGTCTCCCACCGCCTGATGATGAAAGGAATTAACCTCCATGTTCTCTTTTCCTGTAATTGTATAAAGCAGAGAATTTTTGTCTATCGTTATGTCATGGGACACATTATCCTTCGGAAGATCCTGCATATGCCCCTCCATATGCTGTATTATATGGCTCCCAAAGACCGCTCCTATGACCTGCATGCCCCGGCATATACCAAGTGTAGGCATATCCATTTCGGCCGCTTTTTTGACAAGCTCGAGCTCAAAGCTGTCCCTCGCCCTTGAAATCTGTCCCTGCTTTTGTTCATCGTATTTATCTCCGGTAAGGGAAGGCTCGATGTCGCCGCCTCCCGAAAGCAGTATTCCGTTAGCTCTGTTCAGGATTTCTTCAATATCGCCGTAATCGGACACAACAGCCCATCCTCCGGCCATTCTTACGGCATTGAAATAGGCTCTTGACAGCTTAATTTCCTCTTCGTTTCCGCTTACGGACGGAGAAATAACAATCAACGGTTTCATGGGTAATCTCCTAAGTATTACAATTCTAATATATTTT
>JAJQDF010000070.1 GCA_021202325.1 Clostridiales bacterium
TAAAATATGTCGATTTAAAGGACAAAAATTTCGTTATAATCGGCGGCGGTTATACCGGAAACGACTGCACAGTCACATCAATCCGCCATGGCTGTAAGAGCGTAACACAGATAGAAATGATGCCGAAGCTTCCTGATGAACGTTCCGAGAGCAATCCTTGGCCGCAGTGGCCGAGAGTCTGCAAAACAGACTATGGCCAGGAAGAAGCAATCGCTGTATTCGGCCACGATCCCCGTATATACGAAACCACGGTAAAAGAGATGATTGCCGATGAAAACGGAAACATTAAGGCGGTTAAAACTGTTAAGCTGAAACAGGAAAGAAATCCCGAAACCGGCGCAGTGACAATGAATGAGGTTGCCGGCAGTGAGCAAATATTGGACTGCGATGTTCTCATAATTGCCGCAGGCTTCCTTGGCTGCAATAAATATATTGCCGATGCTTTCGGAGTTGAATTAAATGCCAGAACAAATGTAAAAACAGAGGCAGAGTGTTATAAGACAAATATCGATAAGGTATTCACTGCCGGCGATATGCATAGAGGCCAAAGCCTTGTTGTCTGGGCAATTGCCGAAGGCCGTGCCGCTGCAAAGGAAATTGATTCCTACCTTATGGGGTATTCAAACATGGTATAAAGCGGAGTCAAACCCATTTTAAAATGTCTGAGCATATACAAACATTAATGTTTGTATATGCGACTGATGTTTTAAAATGATGGAGTTGCGGAGCAACTCCACTGAGATTTTCGTTAGAAAATCGAAGTGGTTTGACGACGGGTATATCCTAAAAAGCGGAGTCTTCCACAATACTACAAATAAGCGTTGCGGAGCAACTCCACCGAGATTTCTGCCAAGAAATCGAGGTGGTTTGACGAAGCTACACCGTCAACCTTAGTTTCAGGAATGAGGATTTTAAATAAATTTGGCGATAGGTATAACCAAAAAAAGCGGACATTCACAGCTTTCGTTTCGACTGTTGCTTATTCGCAAATTAATTAGCCCCTAATTTATTTATTCATATTTTTCTTTGAGGCCGTTTGGAGAAATCCGGCGGCCTCTCCCCCCTTTTATTGAGATTTCCGCATTACCAAAAATTAACATTATATAAGTGTATATACTTCCCCACTCCGCAAAAACTAATCTTAACCTATTCTTCGGAGGTATATATGCCATACGATAGCCTAGACTCTCTAATTAAAAACAGCCGAAGCAGCCGCAGATTTTTCCTCTCTCTGCCCGTATCTATGCAGTGCAAACTGCACCGCTATAATTCATTTATACACTCTCAAGAGGAACTAAGAAGCATGGTACACGGGCTTGAAAAGGCTGAAATCAGTGACTGCCTCGGCGGGTGGAGACAGCTAAAGTAATTATAAAGAAACCGCCTAATATGATCAGTATTAAGCGGTTTCCGCCGTTCGGATATTACGATTCAGTAGATTTTTTGAAGGGGGGATACAATATCCTCTAGCTGAACCGTTAAATTTTTTAAGGGTATTTAATCCGTTTGGCCAAATATTAAAAATTATTTCTTGTTAGCAACCTACATAATCGGCGCATTTAGCGCAGATTCATTTTTAAAATGATTGTTTTGCTAAGTCCTAGTGCTTAACATTGATTTCTGCATTTCTTTCAGATACTCCGGCAACATTCTCATAGAATATAGGGAATTCTGAATTTACTTTGCCAATGCCCATGTAACGTGCTTTATAGTCATCAAATATCTCCCAGAATTTATCACGAAGTATAAACAGTGAGAATAAGTTGAAGAATATAGGAAGTACAAGCGAAATATCTGTGATAGCCCAGAAAACTGTAGCATCATAGTTATGAAGCGTTAATGTTGTAACGATTATGATATTCGGTAAAGGGAAAAGGAATTTCCATGCTTTGCAAAGGAAATCTCTAGGGCCCGGATGGTTACGAAGCATATAACGAATGTTAACTATGTCGTAAGCATACCAAGCTGATGTTGTTGTAACACCGAACAATAAAGCCATTACACCAATGAAGTATATTCCGAACTGACCAAATGAATGCTCATAGGCAGCCATTGTAAGAGTAGCTCCCGCTAATCCGCTGTCCCATACGCCTGTGCAGAGAACTGCAAGTGCTGTAATTAGACAGACAATAATTGTGTCAATAAATACCTCGAATGCTCCCCAAAGTCCCTGCTCCATAGGATGATCTACATCGGCCGAACCATGTACAAAGGGTGATGTACCCTGACCGGCTTCATTAGAGTTCATCGAACGGGAAATACCGGAACGCATAGCTACTGATACAGCTGAACCTGCGAAACCGCCAGCAGCAGCTGTTCCTGTAAAAGCATCATGGAAAATAGCAGATATAACACTAGGAAGGCTCTGATAATTCATAACAATGAGAGCAAGTCCTCCAACTATGAAAGCGAAACACATAAATGGAACGAGCTTAGACGCAAAATTACCAATACGAATAGTTCCCTTACAAGTAACATAGAAAATGAATACCGAATAAATAAGAACGAATGCAATCGGAGGTATTCCAAAAGCCACGTTAACAGCCTCAGAAATGGAATAAGCCTGAGAACCGGCAAACCATGAAATAAAAAGAGAGATCGAGAATCCCATAGCAAGTACTACGCCGTAGTGTTTGGGAGTATCCCAAGGTTTGTGTAAACCTCCAAACTGATGTAAGATATAATTAC
>JAJQDF010000008.1 GCA_021202325.1 Clostridiales bacterium
AATTACCATTTTCGCTTCTCGATTTCTTATAATATGCGCTGTGTGTCCACACCTCTAAAAAATAAACCGTTGACATTATTGACGGTAATCTTTATAATATAGATATAGATAAGAAAAGGATTGCCGCTTTTGGAAGGGCGGCCAGTCCTAATATTTAATGGTACTTGACCGTCTAACTTCAGTTAGGCGGTCAATGTTATTTATCGTCCCTATGTATAAACAGGGCAATAATAGCTACAATCAGTAAACAAAATTGGAATAATCCAGGATATGTTACATATTCCATAGCATCACCCCCTTAATCAGAGAGTGACCAACCGCCAAACGGCAATCCTGCAGATTTCTCCGCATTTGTATGATATCATATTTTGGCATTTAATGCAACATTTAATAACAAATTTTGATTCTACTTGACTGCCTAATTGCATTGCAAAATAGCCTCTACAGCGAAAATTTATTCGTTCTATTCAATATTACTCGTTTATTGTTAAGTCATAATACTTTTTAAATACCAAAAAGCAAAGCATACCGGGTATACAGCAGATATAATCATCTGCATGTATCCCCGGCATTAAATACTTCCTTACTCTATTTCATCCACAAGCTTCGCTATATACTCCACGCAGCTCTCTATTCCTATCTTTCCGCTGTCCAGCGAAAGATTGTAGTTCTGGGCCATTCCCCAGTCACGGTCTGTATGGCGCTTGCAGTATACCTTTCTTTTCTTATCCTTGTCCTCAAGACGTTTTTCGGGAGTTTGGTCGCTTTCACCATAGAGTCTTACTATACGATCGGCTCTGGCTGCCATACTGGCGTGGATAAACACATTCAGGCAGTCCTCTCTGTCCCTGAGAATATAGTCTGCGCATCTTCCTACAATTACGCAATTACCCTTTTCGGCAATCTCGTTTATAACCTTGACCTGTACGGCCCAAAGGAAATCATCTATGGAAAGGCCGTTCATTACTCCGGGTGTGCCGTTTCTCGCTGAAAAGATGTAAGAAAGCAGGCTGTTGGTCGGCGCATACTCGCCGTTTTTTTCAATGAATTCCTCGTTTAAACCGCTGGCGATTGATACCTGCTTTATTATCTCTTTGTCATAGTATTCCCAGCCCAGCTTATCGGCAAGCTCTTTTCCTACGGTTCTTCCGCCGCTTCCGAATTCACGGCTGATAGTTACAATATTTGTTTTCATTTTATGCAGCCTCCTTTACCTTATTTGTGGAAAGCGTTTTATATGTGTAGCGTATTACAATTATCGACATTATAAACGTAAGTACATCAGATACAGGCATTGAATAAAGTACTCCGTCCAGTCCGAAGAATACGGGCAGCAGCAGTGCAAAGCCTACTCCGAATACAATTTCCCTTACCATTGAAAGCAGAGTTGAAAGAAGCGCTCTTCCGAGGGACTGGAGATATATAAACGTAGCTTTGTTGACGCAGGCAAGGGGCATAAGGCAAAGATATGTCCTGAAGCTCTTTATTGCAAACTCTGTATAATATATGCTTTCGTTGGCAGCACCGAATATATTTATGAGCTGCTGAGGAAGAAGCTCCGCAAATATGAGCGCCACGGCACCGACTATAAATTCGGATACGAGAAGCATTGAAAAAAGCTTCTTTGCTCTGTCGTTTCTTCCTGCGCCGATGTTGTATCCTACAATGGGGATACATCCTGCCGACATACCTACTGCGATAGATATTACAATCTGGAAGAACTTCATAACAATACCGACAACGGCCATAGGAATCTGAGCATACTGTGACTGGCCGAATATTTCATCCAAAGCACCGTATTTCTGAATCATGTTGTTGATGGCAGCCATGGCAAAAACCAATGAAATCTGCGAAAGGAACGAGCAAATTCCAAGAGGGATAAACCTCTTTATAATCCTTCCGTTGAGATTAAAGCTGTTTTTCTGAAGCTTAACGGCCTTCATATGGCGAATGTACCATATGGAGAGTACAGCAGTTAATATCTGTCCTGCAACTGTGGCTACGGCCGCTCCCATCATTCCCCACTTAAATATATATATAAATATGGGATCGAGTATAACATTTGTTATTGCTCCGGCAACTGTGGCAACCATAGCAAATTTGGGACTTCCGTCTGAACGTATGATGGGGTTCATGGCCTGGCCGAACATATAAAAGGGTATGCCCACGGTAATCCAGAAGAAATACTCCTGAGCATGCATAAATGTTTCTTCGTTTACACGTCCGCCGAACATAGTAAGTATTTGGTCGCTGAACAAAAGATATATTGCCGTAAGTATAATACTTGCAGCGATGCAGAGAACAATTGAGTTGCCTATGCTCTTATGAGCATTCTCTGTTTCCTTGGCACCAAGGCTTATGCTTACAAAGGCACAGCAGCCGTCGCCTATCATTACGGCTATGGCTAAAGCCACTATAGTAAGCGGATAAACGACCGTATTGGCCGCATTTCCGTAGGAGCCAAGATAGCTGGCGTTGGCAATGAATATCTGATCGACAATGTTGTAAAGAGCCGCCACAAGAAGCGATATTATACACGGCACGGAATATTTCGTCATGAGTCTTCCTATGGGCTCTGTTTCCAAAAATGAGTTGGAATTCTGTTCCATAAAAATTTTCCTTCCTTTCATATTATAAAAAATTATATCAAAAACATTAGCTGTGCTATGT
>JAJQDF010000098.1 GCA_021202325.1 Clostridiales bacterium
CCGCCATAACCGCATAAATTTTTATTAAGACAACAAAAGCAAGCTATTCGCTTGTTCATTTAACATAAATGCTCGAACATTCCGGATAGCGGAAAATAATTATACGGACATTCACTCTCAATTTCTATTATAAAACATTCGGCAAAGCTATTCAAGAGCTTTGCCGAACAATTTATGAACCAGGAGGGATTCGAACCCCCGACCCACGGCTTAGAAGGCCGTTGCTCTATCCAACTGAGCTACTGATCCATATTAGATACATACAAAAAGCGGGTGAAGAGAATCGAACTCTCGTGTTCAGCTTGGAAGGCTGACATTCTACCATTGAACTACACCCGCATCGGTCAATCAACAATAGCTATTATATCCATTAAGGGAGCTTTTGTCAACAACTTTTTTTGCGTTTTTAAAATTTTTTTAAATCGGTTTTTACAGTGTATTTTTGTTTACATAATACGCTTCTGTTACTGTAAGTATGTCCCCATCCACAGTGAAGCGAATCTCCATATCGGCATATTTCATGCCGTACACCCTATTGGGATCATGCTGATATGACGGCCTGGGATCCTGCGCCAATACATCCATTATAGCCTTATAATGCTCATTTGGTATGGTATCGGCAATTTCTTTAGGACATACAACATTAAGGCTGTAATCCTTTACGCTGTCCGAAAATCCGCCAACTGCATCAGGCTGGCTGTCTGAAAAGGGCAGATAGGGCTTTATATCATATATGGGCGTTCCGTCAAGCATATCCGCCCCTGAAACGATAAGAACAGGTCCTTCGCTGCTTTTGAATATAACTTCTTTAAGCTTTACACAGGAAAGGCCTATAGGGTTCGGCCTAAAGGGCGAGCGTGTGGCAAACACGCCTTTACGGCGGTTTCCGCCAAGCCTTGGCGGCCTGACGGTGGGTGACCAGCCCTCACGGATGTTTTCGGAAAACTCCCACAATAGCCAAATATGGGAGTATTCCTCCAAGCCCCTCAGAGCATCTGCGTTTCTGTATTTCGGCTCGAATACAATTTTTGCCTCGGAGGCTTCGACAATTCCGCTCTGCCTAGGTATGCCGAATTTTTTCTTATATTCAGTATGAATTTTAGCAATGGTTTTCATTTCTGTTCCCATATTTACGCCCACCTGATTATATTTTCATCTCCGAGAAGCACAATATCATTATGTATTGCCCTAAGCTTTTCATTAATAAGCTGATCCACGTGCATATGTCCGAAATACCATTTTTTAAGCCTTGGCGAGTCGGCAATCATACCGTACCATTTGTCAAGCTCGGCCGGGAGCTGGTAGTCGCTGTCAACGACCTTTGTCCTCGATATAAAGGCTCTGGCAAAAAGCGGTGTTTCGTGGGTTATCACATAATCGATATTATCTATGTTTGCGGCCAGCTTCTCTCTGCCGTATTCCATTTCCCAAATGTTCGGTTCCTCGTCCTTCCACCAGCTTACGCCTTCTTCACGCCTGTCTTTGTCAACCGAACGGGCGCCGCCGAATGTAAATATGTTGTTTCCGTAAATGGAGTATATTTCGCCCCTCAGCATATGATATACCCTGTCAGCCACATAATGGGCTTTGCCGCCCATCCAGCTTACCGTATCCAGGCTGTTTAGTACATCGTGATTTTCGTGATTTCCGTCTATAAATGCCACGGTGCCCGGAAAAACCTGACGAAGGTTTTCTACAGTGGAAATATAATCCGCTTTCCAAACATAACCGGCATCTCCGGCAATTATGAGAATATCGGTGCTTTTAAGCTCAATTTTGTCAGCCAGTCCGAACAGCGGCATGAATGTGCCGTGCTTATCTCCTGTAATAAATATTCTTCCTGTCACATCGTCACCTTTTATTTCTGTAATAGTAAACTCCGTCTTTTTCTTTCCTTTCTATCTTTCCGGAAAAGTATAAATACTGCAAATGGGCAATGGCTTCGCCTGTGGCAAACCATTTCTGCGGAGCGGGGAAGTCGTCCCAGTTTTTGCAGTCTATTTCCCAAGTCATGTCAGCGGCAACATTGTAGGCTGTCGTCCATTCGGCATCAAGAATTTTGACTACCTCGGCCAGTCTATCTGTATGGTGCTTGTAAAGCTCCTTTATTCTGTCATACATATTTTCAACCGGTGTTCCGTGGGCTGAAAGCAGAAGGTCCACATCCAGCTTTTCTACCTTTGCAAGACTGTCGAGATACTGCTGAAGGGGATTTTCCATGCTCAGCTCAATGCATATGTTGGGAGTAATTGTTCCTAAAATATGGTCTCCGCAGAAAAGAAGCTTCTTCTTTTCATCATACAGGCACATATGTCCGGGAGTATGTCCCGGCGTTTCAACGGCCTTGAGCGCATAGCCGCCGTAATTCAGCACATCGCCTTCGTTTACGTATGTAAAATTAACTCTTTCGGTATGGCAGTATTTTCTGCCGGGATGAATATCGGTATTTCTTCCAAAATCAGCCTTCGGGAATCCGTACTTTATAAACAGGTCGTCAAGCATTCTCCAATAGAGGTTTCCGGCCTCAAAATTGATAAGCTCTCCGTCGGTTTCTCCGGCGTAAACAATGCTGTTTTCCTTAGCGAATTTCTGAATAAGACCGCAGTGATCCGAATGAAGATGGGTTATGAATAAATCGGCCGATTCAATGCACAGCTCGTCGAATG
>JAJQDF010000311.1 GCA_021202325.1 Clostridiales bacterium
GTATATAATCCAGATATAAAATGGTCAAGGAAAACGTAGTTTTCCGGCAAAAAGTTTCTTTGCTTCTTTCTTTTCAAAGAAAGAAGTCGGGAGTTTGAGGGTGAAACCCTCAAGGTTTTATCTTTTCACAAAAACGTCCTATCCAATCTTTCATTTACCTCTCCGCCGGTTCTTATACTTTCATCTAAGCTTTCTATCATTGCCGCAGCAACATCTACGGCAGAATAAAGCCTTTTTTCGAGGGCGGCATTGACTTCGGCACAGGCCGGATTATCCTTAATCTGATTCATGAGCCCCATATATTTGTCATACTGCCCCACGGCCTTCATGGCGGAGTTCAGCACCGCCTGTTTGATTGGGCTCGGCGCAGTGAAAAGCCGTTTGACTAAACGAAGCCAGGCTAGGGATTTTTCAACATCGGTTACGGTAACCTCAAAAAACGGAACTATGCTTTTGGCGGCGGATTTGTCCGGCACAAGGCGCCAAACGGGATAGCCAAGGGGATCCCGGCCGTCAAGACGGAGCATGTGCTTCTCAAATTCTTCCTCAATCTCAATGTGAGAAACGCCGGTTTTGCCTATCATTTTGTCTATATACGGATGACACTCGCTGTCCAGTATGAAGTGGCACACAAAGCCCAAAAGATAGGCATATTCCGCACTGTTCCGGCCTTTTTCTTGGATTATTTCACTCGCTTTTTCCATGAACGGCTTGACCGATTGCCCGTGAAGGGCGTTGCCGTACTTGTTGACAGCGTTGGTGCTGTATGGTTTGTAGAAGAAAAAAAGGTCAGGCCCCTGAAGACCTATGTCAAACAGGGGCCGATTGTTATCGATTGTATTTTTAAGCTCTCCTTCGAGATGGGCAAAAACCCTCTCTCCGAAGCTGTGATGTGCATAAAACGCAGGCATATTAAACCTCCGATTATCCCTGGAGCGCCGCCATAATGGACGGTATAAGCTGTTTCTTTCTCGAAACTACGCCGGGGAGATTTATGAGCTTGCCGTTTTCAGCATCCGTTCTGAACGCCTTCGAAAGTATTTCGGCAGCATTTTCGCCCTCAAACATAAGGTCGCTGCCTTCCTCGATTATGTTAGTCAGCATCATGCAAACCATGTCTACGCCGTGGCTTTCGCAGAAGCCGTCCATGTAGGGCTCAAGAAGCTTTTTGACCTCGTCAAGACCGGTTTTGTCGATGGACGAAATCTGTCCGACACCAAATTTAACACCATTGACGGAGAATGTCTTGTAATCCTGATAAAAAATGTCCTCGGCGGATTTTCCGGTCAGGGAACTTCCTGCATGGAACATATCTGAAGCAAACTTCTGAACATCGATACCGGCAAGGGCGGCAAGTCTTTCGCCTGCGGCAACGTCAGCGGCAGTGCATGTGGGCGAACGGAAAAGCAATGTGTCCGAAAGTATTGCGGCGCAGAGAAGTCCGCTTATTTCTTTGTCCGGAGTAATTCCTGCCTCATGGTACATCTGCTCGATGATTGTTCCGGTGCAGCCAACGGGCTGGTTCCTGAAGAATATGGGCGACATTGTTTCAATGCTTGCCAGTCTGTGATGGTCAACAATTTCAAGTATGGAAGCCTCGCCAATGCCGTCTACTGCCTGGGTTTTCTCGTTATGATCCACAAGAACAAGAGGTCTGCCCTGTATGTTCATCAAATGACGGCGTGAAATCATTCCGCAGTATTTTCCGTTGGCGCCGATAACCGGGAAGTCACGGTATCTCTTGTCTGCCATTACCTTCTTAACATCATCGATGTAAGTGTCGTCACGGAAGGAAACAATTCCGTCAGTTTTCATGAAATGTCCGACCGGCGCACTCTGGTTTATAAGTCTTGCGACTGAATATGAGTCGAATTTTGTCGAAATAATGTTGCAGCCGTTGGCCTCGGCAAGGCCTTTGGTTGTTTTAGAAATAACCGTTCCGCCTGTTACAATAATGCAGCCTGCACCCATTTCAATGGCGCAGAGCTGGGCATCGCTTCGGTTGCTGACAATTACTATGTCTTTGGGAGCGATGTATTCCTCCATGATTTCGGGATTTCCTGCGCCGACAAGTATTCTGCCCTCGGTTATAATTTCGTCGGGGTTTCCATTTATAAGGTCGCCCTCAAGGGTTTCGATAAGGTTGGAATAGGGGGTTTTGGCCAGCGAAAGTATGCCCTGGTCGTATATTTCCATGTAGGCGTTTACAATGTCCTTAATTGTTATAATGCCCTCCAGCTTTCCGTTGTCCGTAACCGGAAGCGTTACAGCATTGGCACCCTTCATTTGCTCCCAAGCCTTTTTGAGGGATGTGTTTCTGCCAATTCCGGGGGCCTTGCGGATTTCTATATCGCTTATGCGTGTCTTAACATCGGCAACAAATTCCGGCGCCTTTATACCGAAATAGTCCAAAACGTACTCGGTCTCGGGGTTTATCTGTCCGGCACGGCCTGCCTTGTATTTGGCGGAGCTGTCGGTTCTCGATTTCAAATCCGCATAGGCTATTGCCGAGCAGATGGAGTCCGTATCAGGATTTTTGTGGCCAATAACGGTTATCTGTTTAATCTGTTCACTCATATATAATTCTCCTTATTGAATTTTACCAATTAATAGTTACCATTATAATACCACTTAAAACTGACGCAAACAAGAGCGAGTAAT
>JAJQDF010000129.1 GCA_021202325.1 Clostridiales bacterium
ATTATACATTGACATATTGGGACTAATCGATTAATATATTAATTAGTGATCGGATAAAAAAGGAGGTAAAACAATGCTTAAGAGCCAAAATGTCAGAAAAGCAGGGCCGGAGGTAGATCCGCTCTGGATAGGGGCGGGGAGAACCGTAAAGGATCTTTCCAAGCCGCAGATTCTCATTGATTCTACGGCAGGGGATAGCCATCCGGGAAGCAAGCATTTGATGGGCGTGGCGGAAACGGTTAAAAATTCAGTTTACAGCAGTCAGGGAATGCCTTCGATATATACGGTAACCGATATTTGCGACGGTGTGGCCACAGGACATGCCGGCATGAATTATTCTCTTATTTCAAGAGAAATAATTGCCGGAATGGTCGAAATTCATGCGAGAGCCGCAGGATTTGACGGCCTTGTGACTATATCTTCATGTGATAAGGCAACTCCGGGCCATTTGATGGCGCTGGCAAGACTTGATATTCCGGCTATACATATATGCGGAGGCTCAATGGCTCCCGGACCATCATTTATTTCTGCGGATAATTGCTATGAAACAAATCTCAGGGTGGCGGAAGGCAAAATGATGGCGGAAGAGGAATGGTATTATAAACGGAATGCCTGCCCAAGCTGCGGAGCTTGCCAATATATGGGCACCGCCAGCACAATGCAGTGCATCAGCGAAGCTCTGGGCATATCTTTGCCCGGAAATGCCGTGGCACCGGCCAACGGAAATATACTTATGCAGATTGCCTCCGAGGCCGGCGAAAGGGTTGTCCAGCTTGTAAATGAGGACATAAGACCGAGTAAAATACTGACAAGGAGTGCCTTTGAGAACGCCATAAAGGTTCATGCGGCCATAGGAGGCTCAACAAATGCCGTTCTGCACCTTCCGGCGGTGGCTAAGGAGCTTGGAATAGAGATAACACTTGACGACTTTGAAAAGCTTACAGAGGGAATACCGCTTTTGACAAGTCTTCTTACGGCAGGAAAGTGGCCTACACAGTTCTTCTGGTATGCCGGAGGAATTCCTAGGGTAATGCTTGAGCTTAAAGATATGCTTGACCTCAACGCTCTTACCGTAACGGGCAGAACGGTTGGCGAAAACTTGGAATATCTTGAAAAGACCGGATATTTCAGACGCAGTGAAAAATATTTGGGTAACTTCGGCATGAAGTCCTCAGACATAATAAAGCCTTTTGACGAGCCCGAAGATGCGGACAGCGGCGTAACTATATTGAAGGGAAATATAGCTGTCAAGGGCGCAGTTATAAAGCATTGCGCCATGGATAAGAGCATGTACCACTTCGAAGGCAGAGCAAGGGTATTTGACAACGAGGAAAGCGCTGAGGAGGCCATATATAGCAGCGATATAAAGGCCGGAGAGGTGGTTGTGGTAAGATATGTGGGTAAAAAGGCCGCCGGCATGCCTGAAATGCTCAAGGCCACAGATGCTATCTGTAATAAAGAAGAGCTGAACAACAGCTGTGCACTTATTACAGACGGCAGATTTTCCGGAGCAACAAGGGGCCCGTCGGTGGGTTATTTACTGCCGGAAGCTGCGGAGGGCGGCGCCATTGCATACATTGACGACAACGACATTGTAGAGATTGATATTTACAAAAAGAGCGTTAATATAGTCGGAATAAACGGACGAAAATGCACACCGGCCGAGGTTGATGCAGAGTTTGAAAAGCGCCGCAGTACGAGACAGCATAAGACATTTACCCATAAGGGTGTACTCAGATTTTTGGATGTATAAAAATTAATAAGGCAAAAAGTTAAAGGCCGGGTATCAAAAATCCGGCCTTTGTGATGTCAATTTTCTGTTTATAAGAAATAAGTAGGATATTCGGCTTTAAGAATATCCGCTGTGCGAAGCTCACAGTCATGGTGTATATCGAGAAGCTCCTTGAGGCTTTTTTTATCTCTCGATTCAATGCAGGCTACAATTTCCTTATGTTCCTGCAAAGATGTGGCAAATACAGTGTTGGAGTGGTAGAAATCCAGCATATGAAACCGTATTGTGTGTATATACTGGCTTTGCATCAGATCCCATGAACGCCTGTGTCCGGCTATATCGAACAGTTCCCTGTGAAAAAGATGGTCATTTTTAACATACTCCTTGTGGTTGCCTTCCTTAACGGCCAGTTCCTGAAGAACTATATAGCGCTCAACTCTGCCTGCGATATTTGTTTTTTCGTCTGGCAGATTGAGCAGAAGCTCGCATTCGATGATATGGCGTAAATAAATAACTTCTCTTATAAGATTTATATCGATAAGAGATACAAATGTTCCGCTCTGGGGGTATATGTCAATGAAATTTGCTTCCTTTAAGAACAGAAGTGCCTCCCTCACCGGGGTACGGCTGACTTCAAGCTCTTTGGCCAGCTCCATATCCAATATTGATTCACCAGGTTTAAGCTCCAAATATAATATTTTGTCACGTATAATGTCTAAAACTTCTTGCTTTAATAGGCTGCTTCGGCTGTTGCGGGGCATTTTCCCATCTCCTTCAATAGAAATTTCAAAATCTTTTGTTGTTTTAATAATTTTAACACAAATTCTTTGTTTTTGTCTACTAACCTATGCCAAAAATTCGATTTAGTTTGAAATATAGCCGGTTTTGTTATATCATTGATAATATACGGA
>JAJQDF010000095.1 GCA_021202325.1 Clostridiales bacterium
AACTGAAATAAATTTATATTAAGGAAGAAATGAAAATGAATGTACAAAATAAGATTGAACTTTTAAATGACAGGCTGAATAAACTGACAGCCAATTCAAAAGAAAATTTCGGCTTACAGAGGAAAATCCGACGTAAGATAAGGAACTTAGAAAAGGCTCAGGGAGTATAAGAAGATGAAATAAACGTCATTAATCAATAATTGAGTTTTTACTGTACCGGACAGCTCTTTAAATCCTGCTGTCCGGTATTGTATATCCATCAATCACCTGTATTTCGTTATATCTGCTGTTAAACTGCAGCCTATCACGGATTAGGTTGGACACAATAGCAATTCTGTTGACGGATACTCCAAAATGCTGTTCCAAAAACGCAATGTGATCCGTATCCGGTTCAAACTTTGTTTGAAGGCAGGAATAAAGCCCCTTCGGAATTTCAATTATCTTATCATCCTTTTTGTCAGTCGGAAGAACCTCATAAAACAGAAACTGGCTGATTTCATCCCCGTCAAAGGAAAACATAAAGCCCGAGGGCAAAACAGTCGAGAATCCCTTCTTCTCGGCATAGTCAAAGAGTTCGGTAGAAATCCGCCCAAACTGAGTGATATTTGAAAACGGTCCGAAATACTCTTCTGTAATAAAAAAACGTGAAGAAATTTCTCTTTTATAGATTCCCTTACATTCCGAATATTTTTGCTGTTCCTGCTGGCAGTTCAGAGAATATTCGATTTTACTTAAATCCAGCTGCATTCTGCGTATTTTATCCTCGGTAATTCGTTTGCCATCCTCCAGCATTTTCTTCTGCCAATATGCATTTTCATCCTGATATTCTTTCAAATCCTTCAAGGGTATATCAAGACTGATACAGAGCAAAATAATATCAAGAGTGGACAGCTGCTCCGAAGCATAATAGCGGTATTTATTTTTCGGATCTATATAAGCAGGTAGTAGTATTCCTAATTTCTCATAGTAAAGCAGAGAATTTATATTAACTCCACGCAGTTTCGCAAATTCGCTAATTGTAAGATAGTCTTTCATTGGGCGCCTCCTGAATAATTCATTCCATTATTATAATGGAGTTATTGCAAAAAAGCAATTTTAGGCATAAAGAATTGCCGCAGGTGAAACACCCACGGCAACTCTTTTAATTAGTGAAGGGTTTTGAGTTTTATATAAACCTTTTATTTCTCTGCGGACCATGTTTTGAAATTCCATGGATGCTTCTTTATAAGACCGTCCGCAAAGGGAACGAACATTGCGATTACTGCGAATACCGCAAGCAGGTACGGGTACCACATCAGCGGTAGAAGCTGTGTGGGACTGACCATTCCGGCTGTCAGTCCGCAGGCAATGAGTACCTGTGCGCTGTAGGGAAGAATTCCCTGGAATACGCATGACCAGATGTCCAGCAGTGATGCCGATTTTCTAGGATCGACCTCGTAGGTTTCGCATATCTCTTTTGAAGATGTTCCTGCAATAATGATGGCGATTGTGTTATTTGCCGTAGCTATATCACAGAGGGATACAAGGGCTGAAATACCGGCCTGAGCCGTTCTCTTGCTCTTAACAAAGCCTTTAATCTTGTCAAGCATCCACTGGATTCCGCCGTAGTGGTCGCACATTTCCGAAAGTCCGCCAATCATGAGGGAAAGAAGGAAAATTTCAATCATTCCGGTAAATCCTGAATAAATATTCTGTGTAAAACCAAGGAATGAAAAGCTTCCGTAGGCCATTCCTATTATTCCTGCAAGTATTATTCCTGCTCCAAGTGTTATGAATACATTGAATCCGATAAGTGCAAATACGAGTACTACAATATAAGGGATAACCTTAATAATGTCATAGCTTAAGTCTCCGAGAGGAACGGCCGTTTCAGGCTTTCCTACTACAAGAAGGATTATGAAAGCTATAACAGCCGCCGGAAGTGCGATAAGGAAGTTGATTCTGAATTTATCTCTCATTTCAACGCCCTGAGTTTTTGTAGCGGCAATTGTTGTGTCGGAAATAACCGAAAGGTTGTCGCCGAACATCGCTCCGCCGATAACAGCTGCAATGATAAGCGGAAGTGAAAGCCCTGCTTTTTCTGCTGTAGCAATGGCGATAGGTCCAACGGCGCTGATCGTGCCGACCGATGTACCTGTTGCAACGGCTATGAATGCGGCAATTACGAACATTCCGCCGGTGATATACTGTGCCGGGATAATTGATAAGCCGAGATTAACGGTTGAATCAACTCCGCCCATTGCTGATGCAACTGTAGAAAACGCTCCGGCAAATAGATAAATGAAACACATTGTAAGGATATTTTCGTTTCCGCAGCCCTTTGCGAAAATCGTAAATTTTTCTTCCATAGAGCCCTTAAACATTGCAAATGCAACTACAATTCCTATAAGGGCCGCTACAGGTGACGGGAACTGATAGAACGCCATGTCAACTCCCATAACTTCGAGTACGATTCCTGCTCCCAGATAAACAACTATGAAGACGAGAAATGGTACCAATGCTGCTCCGTTAGCCTTTTTGGTTGAATTAGTATTAGTCATTGTAACTACCTCCCCTTTATTAATTTCACCATAATATTAATAAGACATTTTCGCAGCAGAGAGATATGAACTTATATTAACCTTTTATTTCTGTTAATATAA
>JAJQDF010000195.1 GCA_021202325.1 Clostridiales bacterium
CCATATGTAGTTAGTGAATAAAGCGAAAATTTCAAGGCATTTTTATTTTTAATGAAAAGGGCTTGAAATTTTCGTCGGGGGGGGTAAAATATAACGTAACGATAATTATGCTGATTGTCGTGAAAGGAGGCGCAAAACGCTATTTTTTTAAAAGCAAATGTTAGTATTTACTAACAAATAGCATAAAAATAAACAGCAGAAAGGAAGAGGGTAATGAAAGTTGGAATTAAAAAGTTTTTGTCAATGATATTAATGATGGCCATGATTTTGTCGGGTACATCGACGATAGCATTTGCAGAGGATGGAGACGAGGATGCCGGAATAGTAGCAGCGGCAGATAACGGAGATGAAGACGAAGGAGAAGACAACGAAGAAGACGAAGAAAACAACGAAGAAGATGAGGAAGACGAAGAAGAAACAGTAGAGAACAAGGAAGATGCCGATGAAGAAGAAGCTGAAAATGACGATGAAGCCGATGAGGCAGACGATGAAGAGGAAGCAGAATTAATGTTAACAGCATCTGCCGATGAATCGGAAGAGGAAGAAGAAACCGAAGAGGATGAAGAGGCAGAGAAAGCGGCTGAGATGGCAGAAGCAAATAAAGCAGGAGATTATGAACTTAACTATACATCGGAAGAGGCAAGAGAAGCTGGATTTACATCCTTTTCTGTAAATGATGAAGGTACTATTACTATATATGCTTATAATGCTGATATAGGCGGAAAAGAAGTAAAAATTCCATCTTCAATAGACGGCATTGAAGTAACGATAATTGAGGAAGAGGCCTTTGGTAGGGAGCATACTACTACTAATATGAAAATCACCTCAGTCGAAATGCCTGATACCATTACATATCTTGGATTTGCTAATTTTTATTATTGTACAGGATTGGAAAGTATACGTCTAAGCGAAAACTTGGAGTTTATTGGTTATAACAATTTTTATAGTTGTAAGAATTTAACCGAATTATATATACCGGCAAGCGTTACAGAAATTGAAGCTACAGCTTTTGGTGCATCCGGCATAGAGGCATTTACAGTATCGGAAGATAATAAGGTTTATGCCAGCTACGAAGGTGCGATTTACTCAAAGGATTATACAATCTTGTATTTTTATCCGGTGCCGGCAACAGATTTGGTTTTGCATGATGATACAGTAGAAATCTATGAAGATGCCTTTTATACATGTAAATACTTAACAGAAATAGACTTGTCGGACACAAAGGTTACAATATTAGGTGATACGGCGTTTGACAGCTGCAGCGGTTTAGTTACTGTAAAACTGCCGGCGTTAACAAGCCTTGGTTTAAATGTATTCAGCGGATGCAGTAAGATTACAACTTTGGAAATGGCAACTAGCGAAAAATATAAATTGGGTGAAGATGGTTTTACGATTTATAGTGCCGATGGCGAAGAACTGATAATGTGCATTCCTTCTGCTAGTGGAACCATTACAGTTGAAAATGGAACAAAAACATTGAGCGATTTGGCATTTTATAATTGCTCTAAGGTAACAAAGATTGTTTTGCCCAATGGTTTAGAGAATATAGGTACTGAGGATACATTGGCAAAGGGAACGTTTAGTGGCTGCTCAGCACTTACAGAAATAAATATCCCCGAAGGTGTTACATCTTTATATAGAAATACATTTTATAGTTGCAATTCATTGACAACTATAACTATACCGGCCAGTATGACATACATACATCCTAGGGCGTTAATGAACTATGGAATTCAAACAATTTCTGTGGCAGAAGGAAATGAATATTTTGCTGTTGAAGATGGCATACTTTACACCAGTGATATGAAAGAATTGATAAAATATCCTTCGGGAAGAGCAGATACTTCATATACAGTTAAAGATGGCGTTGAGGTAATAGGAGAGGCGGCATTTTACAGAGCAAAAAGTTTGACGGAGGTTACATTGCCTGACAGCGTGACTGAATTAGGACCGTATGCTTTCTATTTAGATACAAATATTACAACTATAAATTTGTCTAGTAATCTTTCTATAATAGGAGAATATTGCTTTAACCAATGTACTGTATTAACAAATGGTATGACATTTTCAGCTACTGTTACAGAGATTGGAGAACATGCGTTTTATTACTGCACTTCATTGACAAACATAGAGGTTGACGATGATAATGAGGTGTTTGCTTCATATGATGGTGCACTTTATGATAAGGAATTGACAACATTGATAAGATGCCCTGAAGGAAAGACAGAACTTGAGATAGCACCTACAACAACTGCAATAGGAGAAAGAGCATTTTGGCATTGCACAATATTGACATCAATTGTAGTTCCGGAAGGCGTGGTTAGTCTTGGAAAACAGGCTTTCTATCAATGCAAAAAGCTTGCGGATGTAACATTACCTACTACTTTAAAGAGTGTTGGAGCTAATTGCTTTATTAATTGTGATGATGATTTATTATTCTTTTATGTAGTTGAAGATTCTACAGCACATGCATATGTTGAATGGGCAGATTATAATTATGCTTTTATTGATACATATGAGATAAGCTTTGATGCCGGTAAGGGTTCATGCGATACAGAAAGTATGACCACAAATTCAGCGTATAAGCTCAGCAGTTTGCCGGATGCAACCAGAAAGAACTATACATTTGATGGTTGGTACACAGAGTCCAGCGGCGGAGAACAGATAACAGAAGATACAGTTTTTACAGAAGATATGGTTGTATATGCTCATTGGACAGCAAGCAGCAGTTCGTCAAACAAGTCCAGCGGTTCTTCCCACTCACTGACAAACACAACCGGCAGTTCTTCATCATCGAGCACACAGATATCAACAACGGTGGATTCAACAACACCTGTTATCGGTGAAACTACGGAAGATACACCCGTTATCGGAGAGACGACGAGTGAAACAACGGCAACAAACGTATTTACCGATGTAAGCGCTGATGATGAATATTACGATGCAATTATGACAGTATATGCAAACGGCTGGATGGCAGGCGTAGGAGATAACAAGTTTGATTCTGAGGGTACTCTTACAAGAGCAATGGCCGCAAGAATCATATGGAATATGATGGGACAGCCTTCAAGCGAGTCGGTTGCACCTTTCCTTGATGTAACAAGCGATACATGGTATGCTGAGCCTGTTGCATGGGCATATGAGCAGGGAATAATATACGGCTATGACGATACATCATTCGGCCCGGACGACTATCTGACAGAGGAACAGTTTGAGATGATACTTTCAAGGATAGCCGGCGAGGAGACTCAAGCCTACACAGGTGAATCATCCAATGCCACAAGAGGCTGGGTTGCAAGCATGATAGTCGGTTAAGTTTAATTAAAAGTTAGTTTTGCATAACTAAATATCAAAAATTATTGCGGGGTAGAATTTCTATCCCGCAATTTTTCTATCTTTTTTTGCTAAAATAGCATACGTCTGCGGTTGTTGAAATATAATAGACCGAAGGGAGCCATGCCTATGAGACTTTTTAGAAAAATTGTAATACCTATGATGCTTATACTGTCGATATGCCGGGTAAATGCGTTTGCCGAAGAAATAGAAGAGCCGGACGTTAAGGCACTGGGCGCTGTTTTGATTGACGGGGAAAGCGGAAGGATATTGTGGGAGAAAAATGCCGATGAACAATTGGCCAACGCCAGTACAACAAAAATTATGACCTGCATATTGGCGCTTGAAAGCGGCAAACTGGATGAAACAGTGACTGTCTCAAGCAATGCCGCTGCTCAGCCGAAAACAAGAATGGGGCTCAGCGAAGGGGAAGAAATAAAACTCCGGGATTTGCTCTACGCCCTCATGCTGCAGTCGTCCAACGATGCGGCGGTGGCCATTGCCGAGCATATAAGCGGTAGCGTGGAGGAATTCTGCGGATCGATGAATGATAAGGCCGCCGAACTGGGAGCTGTAAATACTAATTTCGAGACTCCCAACGGCCTTGACAGCGATAACCATTACTCCACTGCCTACGATATGGCGATTATCACAAGGTATGCCCTGCAAAACGAAGAATTTAGGGAAATAATAAATACTAGGCAGGTTACAATTAAAAGCGACAGATGTACATATACCGTGGTGAACAAAAACCGCCTGCTAAGCGAGTATTCCGGCGCAATCGGCGTCAAAACCGGATTTACTGGGAAGGCAGGCCAGTGTTTTGTGGGCGCCGCCGAAAGGAATGGAATGACGTTGATTTCGGTAGTGCTTGGCAGCGGCTGGGGAAGCATCGGCAAGGAGAGAAAATGGATTGATACTAAAAATCTGCTGAACTACGGATTTGAGAATTTCGACTATTATGATATATGTATTGAGGGAGATTTTATCGAGAACATCCCGGTAAATAATTCCTACGGCGAAAGCGTAAATGTAATAACATCGGAGAGTATTCGCCTGCCGCTGAGCACTTCCGAAAGGGAGGCGCTTTTTGTGGAGGTAAAACTGCCTGAAAGCGTCGATGCGCCCGTTGAAATTGGGCAGGAAATGGGAACGATGCTTTTCAAAACGGACTCCGAAACAATAATAGCCCAATGCCCCTTGACAGCGGAAAATGCCGTAAATAAAAAAGATGTGAAAACAACGGCCGGAATACTCATAAAATACTGGATTAATCCGCAGAAATCATTTATACTAAAGAGTAATTGAGTTTGCGGAAGTATCCGCTTTTAAGGAGAATAATGATGGAAAGACTTCAAAAATATATTGCCGACTGCGGCGTAGCCTCAAGGAGGAAGGCCGAGGAGCTTATGCTCAAAGGATATGTGGAGGTAAACGGCGAAAAGGTTACGGAGCTTGGAACAAAGATAGATCCCGAAAAGGATGAAGTAACATTCAAGGGAAAGGTGTTAAAGCCGGAAAAGAAAAAAGTATATATTATGCTCAATAAGCCGGAGGGTTATGTTACTACGGCAAGGGACCAGTTCGGCAGACCGACTGTAATGGACCTTATAAAAGATGTTAAGGAAAGAGTTGTTCCGGTGGGAAGGCTGGATTATGACACATCCGGGCTTCTTCTGCTGACAAATGATGGAGATATAGTATATAAGCTGACTCATCCCAAGAACGAGATAGATAAGGTCTATGAGGCAAAGCTTTTCGGCGTGCCGGACAGCAATACAATCAATCTTTTCAGAAGGGGAATAACAATAGACGGCAAAAAAACAAGTCCGGCAAAGATTGAGCTTCTCAAAGTAGACGGACGTTTTTCATGGTGCAATATTACAATACATGAGGGCAGAAACAGACAGGTAAGAAAAATGTGCCAGGCGGCCAGACATCCGGTTGCCTCCCTCAGAAGGATAGCAGAGGGCGAGATATATCTGGGTGACCTTAAAAAGGGAAGCTGGCGTTACCTTACCGATAAGGAAATAAGATACCTCAAGGAGTTGTAATATGCTTAGATTATACTTTATGCGTCATGGCGAAACGATTTGGAATACCGAAAGACGATACCAGGGGATGACTGACATAGAGCTGTCCGAAAAAGGAATTGAACAGGCAGCCATTGCCGCCGGAAGGTTTAAAAACATAAAAATTGATAAAATATATTGCTCGCCCCTTAAAAGAGCTGTGGCAACGGCAAAGCCCATAGCAGATGAAAAAGGGCTTGACATAAATATTGTGGAGAACTTCAGAGAAATACATTTCGGCGAATGGGAAGGAATGACCGTTCCTGAGCTTAGGGTAAAATACGGTGAAGCTTACAACAGCTTTATAAGAGAACCCCATAAACACGGCTTTCCCGGCGAAGGAAATATAGATAATGTAATTGAGAGAATAAAGCCGGGAATTGAAAAAATACTTAATAATGACGACGGAAACGTACTTATTGTTTCCCACGGCGGAATAATAAGGCTTATGATAATGTACATAATGGGACTGGATAACAGCTGGTTCACTAAAACGTGGATAGACAATACGGCAATTTCAATAATAGAAATTAAAAAGAACAGAAGACTTTTGCTTACGCTCAATGACAGTGCTCATCTGTCGGAACACAGTCCGGGCATTTATCATGGCTGATAATAACAGAGGATAGAATATGAAAATAATAGTAATAGGCGCCGGAGCCGCCGGAATGATGTGCGCCGGACATGCCGCAGAGCTGGGATACAGCGTAGATATATTTGAAAAAAATAATATAGTCGGCAAAAAAATAAGGATAACGGGAAAGGGCAGATGCAACATGACAAACGCATCCGATCCCCAGGAGCATATTGACAATACTCCGGGAAACCCTTACTTTATGTATTCCGCATTATATAAATTTACTCCAGATGATACGGTGAAGCTCATTGAAAGTCTGGGAGTTCCCACAAAGGTCGAAAGGGGAAAGCGGGTATTTCCCGTCAGCGACAAGGCCGAGGATGTGGCAAAGGCTCTTCAGAAATACATGAAAAATGGCGGAGTAAGACTCCATATTGATAGCACGGTTAAGGATATAATAATCGAGAATGGCGAGGCCAAGGGCATATTGCTGGAGGACGGAAAGAAATACATGGCCGATGCTGTGGTTGTTGCCACTGGCGGCCTAAGCTATCCCGGCACAGGCTCCACCGGCGACGGCTATAAATTTGCTAAAAAAGCAGGACATACGGTAACGCCGCTTCTGCCGTCCCTTGTGCCGTTGAAATCCGACGATTGGTTCTGTGCCGAGCTTATGGGACTAAGCCTTAGGAATACAGCCATTACGGTGAAGAACAGCTCCGGGAAGACGGTGTATAAGGATTTTGGGGAAATGCTCTTTACCCACTTTGGTATTTCCGGCCCTATGATATTGTCCGCAAGCAGGTATTTACTCAACAGGTTCGACGAGGATTTTACCGTTTATATAGACATGAAGCCTGCCCTTGATATGAAGACACTGGACACAAGGCTTCTCAGGGATTTTGAAAAATATATCAATAAGGATATGAAAAATGCCCTTAACGATCTTTTGCCGCAGAAGATGATACCGGTTATTATATCGTTAAGCGGAATAGACGAAAATAAAAAAATACATGATATAACAAAAGAGGAAAGACGGAGGCTTTGTGAGCTGATAAAGGCTCTTCCAGTGCATGTGACAGGCACAACGGGGCTCAATGAGGCCATTGTCACAAGCGGCGGAGTGAATACCGACGAGATAGATCCGTCAACGATGGAGAGTAAAAAAGTTAAGAGATTATATTTTGCCGGCGAGGTGCTGGACGTGGATGCCTACACCGGAGGATTTAACCTGCAGATAGCGTTTTCGACGGGCTATACTGCGGCAGAAGGATTGGAGGCTAACAAATGACAGCGTCAATAAGAGGAGCAATAACGGTTGAGGAAAACAATAAGGAACAGATATATGCGGCCACAACCGAAATGATGAATGAAATAATCGGTGCGAATAACATAAACATAGACGATATAGTTTCTGTTGTATTTACGGCCACCAACGATTTAGATAAGGCATACCCTGCCGTTGCCGCTAGGCAGATTGGAATAACCAGAGCGGCCTTGATGTGCGTACAGGAAATGTATGTGGAGGGAAGCCTCAGAAAGTGCATAAGGGTAATGGTAACGGTTGAGGGTGACTATGACAGAAAAACCGTTAAACATGCCTATCTCAGAGGAGCAGTAGGACTTAGACCTGATTTGAAAAAATAAACGGGGGACGAAAAATGAAGATTTATTCTATAGCAATTGACGGACCGGCCGGCAGCGGAAAAAGCACAATAGCCAAAATACTGTCCGAAAAATTGGGCATAATATATGTTGACACGGGCGCCATGTACAGAACAGTGGCTCTCTACTGTATGGAAAACGGCATTTCCACAACCGACGGCAAAGCCGTAGAAAAAGCCTTGGATGACATTAATCTCGGTATTGAAATGACGGACGGAGTTCAGCGGATGATATTAAATGGAAGGGATGTAACATCCCTCATAAGAACGGCGAAGGCCGGCCAGGGAGCTTCGGATGTGGGCACAATCGTGGCCGTAAGGGACAAGCTGGTTGAAATGCAGCAGAAAATGGCGCAGAAAACATCAGTAGTTATGGACGGCCGTGACATAGGAACAGTTGTACTGCCAAATGCAGAAGTTAAGATATATCTTAATGCCGATGTTGAGGAAAGGGCAAAACGCAGGCTTAAGGATTTTTCTGCACAGGGTAAAACAGAAACACTTGAGGCAGTCGTTGAACAGATAAAGCAGAGGGACCACAACGACATGACAAGAGAATACAACCCCTTAAGGAAGGCCGAAGGCGCAATTGAGATTGACACAACAGGAATGACTGTCGATGAGGTAGCCGAGGCAGTTATGAAAATTGTATATGAAAAAACAGGTGAAAAATAATGCGGATAATAACGGCTAAGTCGGCAGGCTTCTGTTTTGGGGTAAACAGAGCAATAGAGGCCTGCTATAAGGAAATAGAAAAGGGCGGAAGGATATTTACCTATGGCCCTCTTATACACAATAAGAATGTGAATGCCGACCTTGAATCAAAGGGTGTCCATGTGACGGAGTCCCTCGAAGGCTGTGAGGGAGCAACGGTCATTATCCGTTCCCATGGTGTGGGCAAGGATGTGTATGACGAGCTGGAGACTAGAAAAATTGCCTATGTTGACGGAACTTGTCCTTTTGTTAAAAAGATACATAACATAGTTCGGGACAAGCATGACAATGGATATGAAATAATTATCATCGGCGATGCCAAACATCCTGAGGTTATGGGAATAAACGGATGGTGCGGCAATTCGGCAATTATTGTTGACAATGCTGAAGATGCGGCTAAAATAGAGCTTTCGCCGGATAAAAAATACGCAGTGGTGGTACAGACCACATTCAGGGAAAGTAAATTTCAGGATATTTTGGCAGTATTGAATGAAAAATCCGGCAATATTTCATATGATAATACCATATGTTCAGCGACGGAGGAGAGGCAGAAGGAAGCCGTCAAAATATCCAAAACCGTTGACAAAATGTTGGTAATTGGGGACAAAGGAAGCTCAAATACCCAAAAATTGTATGAAATATGCAAAAAAAATTGCCAAAACACTTATTATATTGAAACAATTCAAGATTTGGTGTTGAATAATTGCCGAATTAATGATAGAATTGGTATAACTGCAGGAGCGTCTACTCCTCCTGCAATAATAAAGGAGGTTATTACTACTATGAGCGAAATGGACGAAGTCAAAAATACTATGGAGGGTGAGGAGCTTACATTTGAGCAGATGCTTAACGAGTCTTTTGTAACTTTACATACAGGCGACATTGTTAAGGGTACGGTTATTTCCACAGCAGGCGAAGAGGTTTCTGTTAACCTGGGCTACAAATCTGACGGAATTATCCCCAGAGATGAATTCAGCAACGACAAGAGCATTGTTCCCAGCAAGACAGTACAGCCCGGTGACGAGATTGAAGTATTTGTCGTTCGTGTAAATGACGGCGAAGGAAATGTTCTTCTCTCAAGAAAGAAAGTTGAAAATCAGAAGGGCATGGAGGAAATCGAAAAAGCTTACGAGGAAAAGACACCCGTAACAGGTAAAGTTATAAGAATCGTTAAAGGCGGCCTTATTGCAGTTTCCAACGGCGTCCAGATATTTATTCCTTCTTCACAGGTTTCGGGAAGATTTGTAGAGGACCTCAGCGTTTATGATGGAACAGAACTCACATTCAACATTATTGAGCTTGATAAATCCAAACGCCGTTTCATCGGCGGAAGAAAAGCTCTGCTTGCAAAGGAAGCCGAAGAGAAGAAAGCGGCTGTATTCGCATCTCTTGAGGCAGGCAAGAAAGTAACAGGTACGGTATCAAGAATTACTGACTTTGGTGCATTTGTTGACCTCGGCGGTGTTGATGGACTTATTCATATTTCTGAAATGAGCTGGGGAAGAATCTCAAATCCTAAGGAAGTACTTTCAGAGGGAGACACAGTTGAAGTGGTTGTTCTTGATGTTGATAGAGAAAAGAGCAAAATTTCACTTTCACTTAAGGATGTTACACCCAACCCTTGGACACTTGCGGCTGACAAATATATTGTTGGTTCAATTGTTGAAGGCAAGGTTGTACGTATGGTTCCTTTTGGTGCATTCATTGAGCTTGAGCCCGGCGTTGACGGACTTGTTCACATTTCTCAGATCGCTGATAAGCGTGTTGAGAAGCCCGAGGATGAACTCACAATCGGCGAAATCATCAAGGTTAAGGTTATTGATGTAAACGCTGAACAGAAGAAGATCAGCCTTTCAAAGAAAGCCGCTGATGCTCCTGTTGTTGAGGAAGCACCCGCAGAGGAAGCACCTGTTGAAGAGTAATTAAGTCTAAAATTAAGCGGAGATCCATGTGGTTTCCGCTTTTTTAATGCAATGGTGCAAGAAAACGAAAGACTTAAAGAAAGAATAGTGGAATTAGAAGGCAAAGAAAAGAATTTCTTACAATAAATTTAAGTATATACTTAGCATATGGAAAAAATCCTCCCTTTTGTTTATAATTGTCTTATAAACGATTCGGGAGGAATTTTTATGATTATTTCAACAACTGAAAATATTGGCAGAAACTATGAAATTATCGGCATTGTGAAGGGAACTACCGTTAATTCAAGACACATAGGTAAGGACATCGGGGCAAGCTTCAAGACCATAGTCGGCGGAGAGATAAAGGGCTATACCGAAATGATTGAATATGCCCAGAAGATTGCTGTTGAAAGAATGACTGAGGAGGCCGAAAAAGCCGGAGCAGATGCAATTGTCGGCGTAAGGCTTTCAACGAGCTCTGTAATGCAGGCGGCCTCGGAGGTTACAGCCTATGGTACGGCTGTTAAATTTATATGAGATGACCTAAATGAAAGCGAAATATATTAGGATTACGCTCATTGCCGCAGCGGTAGTGCTTATTGCTGCCGGAGTGCTGAACGGCGGATCGGCTGACGTGTTCAATAAGGGCGTCAGAGTATGTTTGGAGTGCATTGGCATTGGCTAATAATTTTAAGAGAAAATATATACAGCTCATAAGCGCCCTTGTGTATAACGCCAATATAAAGGGCTTTGCTAACGGCGAGCTTTATCATGGACAGCTGAAAAGCGTATGCGTGCCGGGACTCAACTGCTATTCCTGTCCCGGAGCAATTGCATCCTGTCCGCTGGGAAGCCTACAAAACGCTGTGGCGGTATCCGGCAAAAGACTGCCATTCTATGTGGTAGGAACACTGCTGTTGTTTGGTGTAATACTCGGAAGAACAATATGCGGATTTCTCTGTCCCTTTGGGCTTATACAGGAGCTTTTGCATAAAATTCCGTTGCCGAAGGTTGGAAAAAGCAATATTACAAGAAAGCTGTCATATTTGAAATATATTATTCTTGCAGTGTTTGTTATTATTATTCCTTTGGCCGCCGCTTCTCCGGAATTTTGCAAATACATATGTCCGGCAGGAACGTTGGAGGGCGGTATTCCCATAGTGTCGTCAAACGAACAGATTGCGGCAATGACGGGAACACTATTTAACTGGAAAATATTCGTGCTGGCAGTAATTTTGATAGGAAGCGTATTTGTATACAGAGGTTTTTGCAGATTTATTTGTCCGCTTGGAGCAATATATTCCTTTTTTAATAGGATTTCTGTTTTGGGCATGAAGGTTGATGAGGATAAATGCGTACACTGCGGAAAATGCGTTGAGCTGTGCAAAATGGACATCCTCAAAGTCGGCGACAGGGAATGTATAGCCTGCGGAGAATGTATCAAGGTATGCGGCGAAAAGGCGATTTGCCGTAAAAGTCTAAAATCCGGGAGATAGAACAATGAAGAGAAAATTATTATTTATATTTGCCGCCTGCATGGCATTGACTGCCTGCGCATCCACAATGAGCGGTGAGAAAATAGAGGTAAAGGACATAAGTGAGTATGAGGCAAGCACTAGCGACGATGATGACGATGATGAGCCTGACCGTGCCGAAGAGGGAAAGAAAGCTCCCGACATAACGATAACCAAGTTCGACGGCATAGAGGCAATGCTGTCGGATTATTATGATAAGCCGACTATAGTTGAGTTTTGGGCGACATGGTGCACCTATTGCAAAAAGGAGCTACCGGCGCTTGAAATGCTGAAGGAGACCTACGGCGACGACATAAATATCATTGCGCTAAACTGCAGTGACTCCGCCGAGGATGCCGAAGAGTTCTGGAACGAAAGCAGCTACACTTTCGAGGCAGCAATGGTGAGCGACGATGATTCATATAAATATGCGCCAAGCGGTATTCCTGTTACGGTTATAATAGATACCGACGGCATAGTACAGATGTATTTGACGGGCTCGACCGATGCCGAAACAATGTATAATGACTATTTTGTACCTGTATTTGATGAGATTTTTGAAGATACGGAAGAATAAAATTTTGATGAAAAAGTAACATAATAAATCTATGTAATAATAAGCTCCTGCCACCAAAGGTTAGAACAAAACTAACAATTGGGCGGCAGGAGCTTAATTACTTTATTAGAAAAACATTTCTCCGGGATTATAGCCGTAGGGCAGAGGTTCCTCCGTAACGAATTTAAAGCTGTCATCCCTGAGTATAGGTAAAAATGCGTAGAACGGTATGCCGGAAAATTCACTGCCGTAGTTGCTGGCGCCGAACCAGCGGCCTTCTTTTTCGCTGAGGTTCAGGCTTCTCGCAAATTTAGTATGGTTCGAACAGTCGTGAACGGCAATGTTCCATTTTTCATCGTCGGCAAGCTTCATCAATTTGAATGTAATTTCCCTGCTCCAAATGGGAGAAAGATAGCCGTGCCTGCAAATATACATATTTTCGCCTTCGTAATTGCCGATGTTGTTGGCGTTGAGATGAAGCTCGGCACAGTTCATAAAGTCGATACCGGTGGCCAGGATGGCATCCTTTTTATTGAGGAAAGTTTCGTAAAGCTCCGGCGTCATGGGCGTTTCTATACCCACGCTCTTTATGTATTTTTTGGCAAGAGCCATGTTGGCTATCACCTTGTCGGAACAGTTGGCGGCACCAAGGTTGAAGCGCAGTTCGTCAAGATCGGCATTGCCTAGGGCTTTGAGGTTTTCTTCGTTTGCCAAAATGCCGTTGGTATACATATGCTGATAAACCCCGGCATCATGGAATTTTTTGATTATGCCGTAGTACAGCTCGATTTCCATGAAGGGTTCAAGATAAACATAGGCTATGCCGTCGGGTTTTTTCTGTATGGAAAGCAGAAGGTCGATATCCTTTTCGTAAAATTTTGTTCCGCCTATCTCCCAAAGACCTTCGCCGATGGGCATAATGCTGTCGAATTCGCCGTAGTTGTAGCAGAATTTACATTCGACATTGCATTTATTTGTTTTTCTGACGGCGGTGAGGCCGCTTCCTGTAAGACAGCAGCGACAGCCTTTGGCAAATTTGGCATCGTCGCCGACATAGTATGTTCTGCCGCCAAGGGATTTGAGCCCTTTAATTTTGGACATAAGCTTTTCATTTCTTAAATCCACGGCTTCCTCAATTTGGGCAAGCACGGCATAGGCAATTTCCAGCTGTTTTGGCATGAGCTCTTCGTCCTCGGGC
>JAJQDF010000107.1 GCA_021202325.1 Clostridiales bacterium
CTATAGTTACTATAGTTGTCATTTTTGCACAAAACAAATACAAGTTTTCTAATTTATTTTACATCAATTATCCAATTTAACATATGACATCAGTTTTTGCATTTATTCATCGTACACAATTTATGAGATACAACGGACAAACAGACAAGCCGTTTATCTGACCGTTATTACGGTTAGCGGACAGCCACTGGCGCAGAAAAAACAATGTTTTATGCAATCATAAAGAGAAAGCGTGACGATTTAGGAAATTGCGCATTACATATTTATGTCGTTTTTTCCATTGTGATACCGCAGAAAAAATCACTAAAATTTTCAGCGTTTTCCCTCTGCCCGGATTTATTCCTGATATTTAAAAACAGGCAGAGTAAACTACCCTGCCCGTCCAAAATTCTATGTTTATTTAGCTGCTGCTCTGGCCGCAATAACCTTCTGCTGTACATCAGCAGGTGCTTCCTCATAGCGCTCAAAGTTATAAGTATAGCTTCCTCTGCCCTGTGTCATTGAGCGAAGGTCAATGCTATATTTTGAGATTTCCGAAAGAGGAACCTCGGCAACGATGCATTTCTTGCCGTTCTCGATTGAATCCATGCTGAGGATTCTGCCGCGGCGTTTATTGATGTCGCCCATGATATCGCCCATGTATCTTTCGGGAACAACTACCTCCATATGAGTGATAGGCTCAAGAATTGTAGGTTTAGCCTTTGAAAGACCATCCTTGAACGCAATTGATGTAGCCATCTTGAATGCCATTTCCGAAGAGTCAACGGGATGATATGAACCGTCAACAAGTGTAGCCTTAAGACCAACAACAGGATAGCCTGCAAGAACACCAGTATTTACGCATTCCTGAATGCCCTTTTCAACTGCAGGGAAATACTGCTTCGGAACGGATCCGCCGAATATCTTTTCTTCGAATATATATGACTGGCTCATGTCGCCTGAAGGCTCAAATTCCATCCAAACATCACCGAACTGGCCATGTCCGCCGGACTGTTTCTTATGTTTGCCCTGTACCTTTACTTTGGCTTTAATTGTCTCTCTGTAAGGCACTATAACATCAACAAGCTCAGCCTCTGTCTTATATTTATTTTTAAGCTTGCACATAAGAACATCGAGCTGCTGGTCACCTATGCCGTAAAGTACAGTCTGTTTTGTTTCTTTATTAACTTCAAGTTTGATTGTAGGATCTTCTTCTCTGAGTTTAACAAGTGCTGCGGCAACCTTATCATCATCGCCCTTTGTCTTAGGGATAATGGCACGAGTATAAACTGAAGGAGGAAGCTCAATTTTGCTGACCTGTACAGGATTTACGCTTGAGCAGAGAGTATCCTGTGTAGCTGTGTTCTGGAGCTTAGCAAGAGCACCGATATCGCCGGCATCCAGCTCGTCAACCTCTATCTGTTCTTTACCTCTGATTACGTAGATATGAGAAACCTTTTCCTGAGTATCTCTTTCGGGATTGTAGATTGTCTTATCCTTCGTGAGCTTACCTGAAAGCACACGGAATATGTTAAGACGGCCGATATACGGGTCAGAAATTGTCTTAAATACGTAAGCTGCAAAGTGATCGCTTTCGTCGTTCTTTCTGATAACTGTTTCGCCTGTGTTAAGGTCAACACATTCGAATTCGGGCTTACATTCCACTGAAGGAGGAAGGAAATTCTTAATTGAGTTCATAAGAATCATGATACCAAGGCCCATATTTGCTGCACCTGAGAAAAGTGGCGCGATCTTTCTTTCCTTGACACCGACATTAAGACCTTCATATATTTCCTCGATTGTCAGCTCTTCATCAGCGAAATACTTTTCAAGCAATTCATCAATGCTTTCAGCCGCAACTTCGATAATCATTCTTCTGAGATCCTCTACCTCGTCTCTCATGAACTCAGGGAATGGACCGGGATCAAATCCGTTTCTTTCTGCATTTATATACTTAGGCTCTCTTGTAATAACATCAATAAATCCACGGATTTTCTCGTTTTCATAAAACGGAATCTGCACGGGTGCTACAGTCTTTCCGAAGTGATCTCTCAGCTCCTGAAGAACTCTTTCGTAGTCGGCATGTTCGTCATCCATGAAGTTCATAAAGAACATTCTGGGAGTCTCAAATTTTTCAACATACTCCCAAGCCTTCTCTGTGCCTACCTCGACACCGGCCTTACCTGATACAACAATAACGGCAGCATCGGCAACCTTAGTCGAAAGCATAACCTCGCCTGCGAAATCGAAATAACCGGGAGTATCTATAAAGTTGATTTTTGTATCTTTCCACTCAACCGGAAGAATTGATGAATTAATTGAAACATGGCGTTTGATTTCCTCCGGGTCATAGTCGCTGACGGTGTTGCCCTCGTCAACTTTGCCTACTCTTTTTGTTGCACCTGATTTGAAAAGGCACGATTCAGTAATTGTTGTTTTACCGGAACCACTGTGACCCAGCATAACGACGTTTCTGATTTCTTTAGATGTATAGCTTTTCATAAAACCATTCCTCCTTTATTTGTACCGCCTTATCAGCGAATATTTCCTAATTAAAATTTGCTCATAATAATAGAATTCAACATTTGTAAGAAATATCCTTCTTTTTTTGAAAATTAAAAAAATATTTTGTCAAC
>JAJQDF010000083.1 GCA_021202325.1 Clostridiales bacterium
CCTTTGAATAAATTAATTCTAACATAGATTAAAAATGATTGCTACATAAAAGTTTAAGCATTATTTAAGTTGCACCAACTTAATAAATATGTTACAATAATCTAGTTTAACATAGGTAGTTTATATACCTGTCGGTGACAGGATTGATTAAGCATTAGGAGGTAGTAAATTGAAAAAACAGTGGCAGGGAATACTGCTTTATGTAGTAATTTTCTTTATGATTATCGCTGTTATGGCTATGAGCGGCACTTCGACCACGTCGAACACCACGCAGACTGTCAGCTATACTTACAGCGAGCTTCTTGAAGATATTGAAGGCGACAGTATAAGAGAGATTGACATTCAGAGGGCATCGGATACCGATAACTATGCTACTGCTTCGGTTACATTCGATGACGGAACAACGGCAAGCGTTGTTATTCCTTCCACATCCACTTTCATGGATTATCTGAATGAGACAAACGCCGCAGAGCGCATTGATGTTGTAACTAAGAGCATGCCGACAACGGGTATACTTGTAAGTATACTTCCGTCTATAATAATGATGGTAATAGCTATAATTATATTTATGGTTATGTTCCAGAGAATGCAGGACGGAAGCGGCGGAAAGATGATGTCATTCGGCAAAAGCAATGTCAAGGTTAACCAGGACAGCGACAAGCGTGTGACATTTGAAAATGTTGCCGGTCTGGATGAGGAAAAGGCAGAGCTTCAGGAGCTTGTTGATTTCTTAGGCGATTCTAAAAAATATGTTGATTTGGGTGCCAGAATCCCCAAGGGAGTCCTTCTTGTGGGACCTCCGGGTACCGGTAAAACCCTTCTTGCCAAGGCTGTTGCAGGAGAGGCAGGAGTGCCTTTCTTCAGTATATCGGGTTCAGATTTCGTTGAGATGTTCGTCGGTGTCGGCGCATCCCGTGTAAGAGATTTATTTGTCCAGGCCAAGAAAAATTCACCTTGTATAGTATTCATAGATGAGATTGATGCTGTCGGCAGACGCAGAGGCGCCGGCCTTGGCGGCGGTCATGATGAAAGAGAACAGACACTTAACCAGCTGCTTGTTGAGATGGACGGCTTCGGAATAAACGAGGGAGTCATTGTTATGGCGGCCACAAACAGAGCTGACATATTGGATCCGGCAATACTTCGTCCGGGACGTTTCGACAGACAGGTATATGTGGGCAGACCTGATGTAAAGGGAAGAGAGGCCATACTTAAGGTTCATGCCAAGGGCAAGCCTTTTGCAGACGATGTAGATTTCTCAATTGTGGCAAAGACAACTTCAGGCTTCACCGGAGCTGACCTTGAGAACCTGCTGAATGAGGCCGCACTTCTTACGGCTAGGGCAGGAAAAAAGGCTATAGATATGGAGGAAATACAGAAGGCCTTCGTAAAAGTCGGTATTGGTACGGAGAAAAAATCCAGAACAATTTCTGAGAAGGAAAAGCTTATCACAGCCTATCACGAATCAGGACACGCAATACTTTTCGAGGTTCTGGACAAATGCGATCCCGTACACAGCGTTTCCATAATCCCTACCGGTATGGCAGGCGGCTATACAATGCCCCTTCCCGGCGAGGATAAGATGTATGTTACAAAGGGCGAGATGGAGCAGGAGATAATAAGCTTCCTTGGAGGCCGTGCCGCAGAGGAGCTTGTGCTTAAGGATATTACTACCGGCGCCAGCAACGACATTGAAAGGGCAACGGCCACAGCCAGAAACATGATTATGAAATACGGCATGTGCGATAAGTTCGGCCCCGTACAGTACGGCGATGAGGGCGACGAGGTTTTCATCGGCAGAGACATCGGCCATACAAGAAACTACAGCGAGAACACCGCAGACGAGATCGACGCTGAGGTTAAGAAACTTATGAACTTCTCATATAATGAGGCCAAGAGACTTCTTACCGAAAACATGGATGTTCTCCATGCTTCGGCTAAGCTTCTTATAGAGAAGGAAAAAATAACAGGCGACGAATTCAGGGCACTGTTTAAGACAGCCGGCGCAAAGGCCGTTGAGAGCATAGAGACAGCTGAGGAATAAGCCGTTAAATCAGAACTTGTAAACAGATACCGGAGTCGAAAGCAATGATGCCGGTGTCGTCACAATAAAGAATAAAGAGGGAGATATTTTAAAATGGATTTTGGCATTAAAGAAGGACTTAAAAATGAGAAGGAATTTGTTGTTGAGCATAAGGATACAGCAGATGCTGTCGGCAACAAGGGTATTGATGTGCTTTCTTCCCCCACAATGATTTTATGGATTGAGCAGACTTGCCTTGAGGCTATTAAACCCCTGCTCCCCGAAGGATATGAAACAGTAGGAACAGTATTCAATTTCCTTCACCTTGCGCCCACTCCCGTTGGACAGAAGGTAAGAGTAGAGGCTGAGCTTACAAAGGTTGAAAAGGGCAAGGTTCTTACATTCGACATAAAGGTATTTGATGAAAAGGGCAAAATCTGCAAAGGCACACACGGCAGAGCTATCGTAAACAAAGAGCAGTTCTTCGGAAATTTATAATAGCAGCTGAATTAAAGTAAAATTTGCGCAGGGTGACTGGATTTCACTCTGCGCTATTTATTTTTAGAAACGATTTTGAATAATATATG
>JAJQDF010000197.1 GCA_021202325.1 Clostridiales bacterium
CAATAAAATTAACCGGCCTTCGAAAGTTAGATTAAATCTGACGATTGGAGGCCGGCTTTTTATTATTTTCTGAATTTTTTAAAATCAATTACATTTTTTAAAGGCTTTCCTTCTATGTAATTCTTTATGTTTTCGTAGGCTATGGCATACATTCCGTTGGTTATTTCCTTGGAATGACCAAATGTATTTCCCGAAACATGTGGTGTAATTACTAAGTTATCTATATCCCATATAGGATTGTCAGAGGGCAGGGGCTCAGGCTCGGCCACATCTATGGCTGCACCAAGCAAATGTCCCGACTTCAGAACCTTCACAAGGTCATCCTGTGCCACAAGGGCGCCTCGGCCAACGTTTACAAAGATAGCATCTTTTTTCATGAGCATAAAACGGCGCTCGTCAAACAGATGGTGGGTGTAGTCCGAATTTGGTATACAAGCTACAACAACATCGGCCAAGGGAAGCTGTTTATCCAACTCGTCAAGGCTGTGCATTTCATTGAAAAATTGGGGTATATCGGAAACATTTCTCCTTATGCCCACATTTACAGTATAGAAATTAGAAAATCTCTCAGCCACATTTTGACCGATATTACCGGCACCAACAATAAGTATACGCTTTCCGAAAAGTGTTGTTTCCGAGCCCTCGTCGTGCCACAAATGTTTTCTTTGGTTGTCCCTGTATAAATTGAATCTGTTGCATATGCTAAGTGTTGCACCCAGTACATACTGGGATATAACTCTGCCGAAGGCACCTGAAGAATTGGTGAGTGTTACACCTTCTGGAAATCCTTCTGCGAGAGTATATTCATCCGTTCCGGCTATGGGCAGCTGCACAAGCTTAAGATTTTTAGCATTTTTCATGGCACTAATTTTTGGCTCTCCGACTATTATTTCGACATCTTCAATGAGTTTTATAAGCTCATCCTCCGGAGTATCTTTATCAGCATATATTATTTCGGCCTGACCATTCAGGCTGTTTAAAAGATTTTTAGTTTTATCATCGCAGGTTATCATAAATAAAACCTTAGTCATTCAATTTACCTCCCTATTTTTTAATAAGATTCTAAATTATGATTGGCATTTAGTCAAGAAGTGTTCACAGATTATTAATTTGCTATTATAGGCGTTTTATGTTAGAATTAAACTACAAAATTAAATTTACAAAAATTGAGAGGCGAGACATATGGAATGGAATCCTCAGTATACAGAGGAATTTAATGCTCTTATGAAAAAATGGGACGAAGAGATACATGAGGAACTTAATAAAAAGGCGCCTACAAGGGGTTTAGCGGCCGGCGGCAAGGGAAAAACCGATATTATTAACGACAAATATAAGAACATGCTTGCAGAGCTTAAGAAAAAATACGGCATGGCCTAAGTTTTTAAAGGAGTGTGGATTATATGGCAGTTCAAAGAATATGTACTATCGAGGACAAGCCTTTTCTTAGGGCGTTATGGCAGAGGTGTTTCGGGGATTCCGACAGTTTCCTTGACTTCTATTTCGAGAAGCGCTTTTTCCCTGAATATACTGTTTGTACAATGGAAGATGATAAGCTTGTGAACGCCATGTATTCGTTCCCGGTCAACATGTATGTAAGAGGCGTTATTGTGCCGGCGGCAATACTTGCAGGATTTTCAACTGATCCGGATTATAGGGGCAGGGGATACATGTCTTCCGCATTCGAACTGCTTATAAATAAGCTGGCTGAGAGAGGAATTGCTGTTGGACCTCATACACCGGTTAAGCATGACAGCTATTTCAGACTGGGCAACCTTACAGCTACGGAAACGAGATTTCTTACCGGAACAGCCGATAAACCTAAAGTTATGCCGGCAGGCGTGAATTTTGGCAGAATGTCCGAGATTGGAAAGCTGTATCATTTATATATGAACTTTGCCGAAAAATATTCCGGGACACTTGCCCGATCAATGAACGATTTTAAGCTTAAAATGCAGGATTTGGATTCCGACGGGGGCGAGTTTATTATTGCTGACAGAGGCGGCGAGCCCAAAGGCTATTCACTGTATTTCAATGGAGTTGAAGGCTTTACTGCGGTGGAAACGGTATATGACAGTGACGAAACAGCCGCAGTGCTTGCCAATGCTCTTGCCTTTATTGCCGACAATAAGCCTATGAAAATAAAGCTTCCTCCAGACAGCAATGTTACACTTGCCGGCTGTGAGGTAAAAACAGTTCCTCATGGAGTAGCGGCTGCGGCGAATTTGCCAAAACTTATGCATATGATATTCAAAGAGGATAATGTTGTGATTAAAATAAACGATCCTGTTTGCAAAGTAAATAACGGCACATTTCTGCTGAACGGAACACCGACCGATGCTTTTCCCGACATAGAGATTGATGCCGGACATTTTATGCAGTTTATAGAAGGATACAAATCCCTTTATGATCTTGACAATGAGGAATGTGTTGTATTCAATAATTGGTTTGTAGAGGAATATCTTGATGATAGATATCCTAAATGCAAATGCTTTATATGCGATGAATATTAAGTAATTTAGATAAATAGGCTCCTGCCAAACGGCAAGAGCTTATTGTTGTCATACGAGCTTTTAAAAGCTGTGAAAATTTTTAAATATA
>JAJQDF010000027.1 GCA_021202325.1 Clostridiales bacterium
ATAAAAGGCAAAAATAACCCTACTATTTTATATTTAATTGACAAACTTTAGTCAAAGCAGAAGAGCACCAATAAAATTCAGGTATCTAAATCATTTGATACTCCTTAAAAATTACTGCCTATTATTCTCTCCCCAAACACAAAGTAAATCCAATACTTTCATAAGTGATTTTCCCCTATCTGTTAAGCTGTACTCAACTTTAGGCGGAATCTGAGGATATTCCTTGCGGAATACCAAACCGTCGGCTTCTAATTCTTTTAAGTTTGCGCTTAGTGTCTTATCAGAAATTGTTTTGATGTATCTGCGCATATCATTAAATCTTACGGTTTCGAACTCCATAAGGCAATATAATATAATCATTTTGTACTTACCGCTGATGAGTGACAGCGTATAAGAAAAACCTGTATCTTCAAAATTTGCATTTTCAATATATTTTTTAATCATAATTTATCTACACTTTCTTTAATGATAGTACCTTACCTAAAGGTGGGTACTTGATAATTAATTGCTTCATGTTAAAATTATATCGTAACTAAAAAGCTTGTCAATAAAGTTTAATGAGAATAGGAGAATACTATGAGCAAAAAAATTGTAATTCTTAACGGAAGCCCCAGACCAAACGGAAATACCGCAGCACTTATACAATCCTTCACCGAAGGAGCAACAGCCGCAGGTCATACCGTTACTCGTTTCGACCTTCAAAAAATGGATATCCACCCATGTCTTGGCTGCTGCAAAGGCGGAAAAGACATCAGTAGCCCATGCGTACAAAAGGATGATATGCAGCAAATTTACCCGGCCTATAAAGAAGCAGACCTTGTCTGTCTTGCTTCTCCTCTGTACTACTGGACAATCAGCGGACAATTAAAGTGTGCCTTTGATCGTTTGTTTGCTGTAGCTGAGTGCAATGAAAATCTTGCAAATCCTATCAAAGAAAGCGTTCTTCTTATGGCTGCCGAGGGCAACGGTTTCGAAGAAACTACTTACTGGTATGATCGTTTGATGAATCATCTTGGCTGGACAAATAAGGGCAAAATTCTTTGCGGCGGAGTTTTTAATGTTGGCGACATCAAGGGCAACTCAAAATTAGATGAGGCATATCAGTTAGGACTCAATATCTAATAAAATATCGTCTTTATAGCACAAGAGCGCCCTATCCTTTGTTGTTAGAGGCGCTCTCGTATCAAAATTTCACATTATATATTTCATCTTTTTCCTGCTGGACAAGCTCTTTGCGGACACCGTTGATTGTCACATATTTGCCCTTTTCGGTCACCTTTCCTATGACAGCCGCATTGATTCCCTCAGCTTTAAGCCTTTCAACAAGGGCTTTTCCGTCATCAACAGTGATTAACATAGAGCCGCTGGAAATAAGTCGCAGATAATTTATTCCGGCAAGCTTGCATATCTCTTTTGTACAATCGAGTACAGGAATATCATCGGCATATACCTCAACACCGGCATTTGAACATTCGGCTACTTCCCAAACCGCTCCAAGTATGCCGCCCTCAGTTACATCATGCATGGCAGTTGCTCCGCATTCAGCGGCAATCATGCCGTCCTTTACAACACTTAAACTGGAGGCAAGCATTTTGGCTTCTTTGAGCATTTCAGTGGAAATCTTGTCTTTAAGTATATCCTCGTAGTCGGAAGCAATTATTGACGTGCCCTCAACTGCCGCCCACTTTGACATTACGACATCTTGGCCGGCCTTTGCTCCGCCGGAGGAAATAAATTTTCTGCCTTTGGTTTTGGCAATTACCGTTCCGCTGATAACAGGCTTATTGACAGCTTCTGTAATTTCTGTATGGCCGCCAAGAATCTCTATTCCCAGTTCTTTGGCCGCCGCATATGCTCCGTCTATTATTTCTTTCAAATCGTTCTCTGTGCTTCCGTCAGGCAAAAGTGCCGTAAGAAGCATTCCTACAGGCTCAGCTCCGGCCGATGCGGCATCGTTGCAGTTAATATGTACAATCAAATATCCGGCATTGCTTCCTGCCGCAGTGATGGGATCTGTAGACAGCACACAAATCTCGCTGCCGAGATCTACCGCCGAGCAGTCCTCCCCTGTGGACGGTCTTATTACAACATCGTCTCTCTTATTAATATTATTATTTATGGGATCAAGTATAATCCTATTGAGAACATCAACAGGCACCTTGCCTATTTCAAGCTTTCCTTCCATATTGCTTCTCCTTATGCTCTGATTACTATATCGGAAATATTAGTATTGTATTCTTCAGATTCTCCTATTGTCGGATAATCATTTTCTTCTGTATTTGATGATGTTTGAGATTCCTCTGCCAAGCTTGTATCAGTAGTATCGGTAACAGTTGACTGGGAACTGTCTGCTGTAGTTGTATCACTTTCAGAAGGCTCAGTCGGTGTAGCTACCGCAGTACTATCAGTTGCGCCTATTACCGGTACTTCCTCGGTTACTGTTTCTCTTGACTTTGTGCCTACTGTTACTTCATCGGCCGTTGCAGAATATGTTGATGATGAGAACCATTCTCTGCTGACAAGCTCGCCGTCTTCATAAACTAGCTTATAGGTATCGATTTTAGCACCTGTTTTTCCTGTATACGTTACTACCCTCTCATCTTCATACATATCGGGATCTTCGGTCACTATCTCCGCCGGTTTGCTTATGGTGGAAACCCATACACGCTCAAAATCAATTGTTCTGCCTTCATCGTGTATTTCGTGTCCGTAAATATTGCAGACCACAATGTAATCCTCAAAATAAGTATCAATCATAATATCAAAATCAGTATCATTATCAACACGCAGATTTTTATATGTTCCGGCTACCGCCGCATCACGTCCTAAAGGAACATAGCTTACCATAAGCGAATGATTATGTCTTTCAACTATGTTAAGCTCAGCAAATATCGCCGCATTATAAATAGTCGTAGTTACTTGGCAAACGCCTCCGGCAATGGCAGAAACAATTTTTCCGTTTTCAATTGTTCCGGCAGCCTTATAACCGTTGGCGGCAGTCTGAGGGCCAAGCGCCTCGTTCATATCAAAAATATCGCCGGGTTCAAGTATAGTACCATTTATCTTTTCACAGGCAACCCTGAGGTTCTCATTTCTGTTGGTGTCGCTGGCAGAAAAGGCTGTTGAGAATGAGCCTATGAGCACCATTTCTTCGTTCTCTTCTTCCTCATCTTCTATTTCTACAGCTGAAATAGTATTAAGATTTCCTGCGGCAAGACGTTTAATTATCTTTTCCGCAGTTTTTTCAACATCTATTGTCAGGCCATCCTCTTCTTCAATCTGTTCATTAAGGCTTGTAAGACATTCCTCAAGCAAAATACTGTCGCATGAATATGATATGGAAATATCAACTGTCTCCTCATCGGCTTCCTTCGCCAAAGCCGCAGTAAGTGCACTGGTAATATCAGCCTCAACATTAATATCGCCGAATTTTATCTCATATGTCTGCTCATTACCGTAAGTAAGCGTAATAATAGTATCTTCATCAGCAAGCTCTGCAAGCTTTTCGGCAGCTTCTTCCTCCGTAAGTCCA
Organism: Clostridiales bacterium; assembly: GCA_021202325.1. Taxonomy (GTDB): domain Bacteria; phylum Bacillota; class Clostridia; order Lachnospirales; family Anaerotignaceae; genus Metalachnospira. The sequence continues at coordinate 3,533 of JAJQDF010000027.1, forward strand.
CTTATATCTATACCGCCTATGGATACGCCGTTATTAAAAACTGAAACGGTTTCGTCAGTTCCGCTCTCATTTGAGCATGCCGCAGCGGACAAAACCATGGCAAAAACCAAAGCTATTGATATTAATCTTTTAAACCCTTTAAATCCTCTCATCTGAAATGCCCTCTAATCTATAAATATAGTAATGAGTTCAAAACTCCACCAATATTATAGTACCACAAAACCTATCGCCGTACAAGGATAATTTAATTAATTAAAGCAACTGTAAAACAATTGTAACAAACACCGCTATTTCAAAACATGCGGCAGTATACTTCCTGCCGCACAAGTTTATTTTCTTCTGTTTCGTTTCATATCTGCCAAGGCGCTGGATGAAGATTTCTTCACCGGAGCTTCTGCATCAGTATTTTCAGGTTTTTTCTGCTTTTCTTTCTCTTTTTCCTTCTCCTTAGTATTGTTCTCCTTAATTCTTTCGGCAAAGTCTTTTTTAGCCTTTTTCTTTAGCTTAAGCTTCAACAAGGCTGAACATATTTTATCTGTAATTTCAGGGAAACGCCTTAACAGTATATCTATGATAAGCAGTATCAGCGCCATTATCACCAATGGGACAGATATGTCTCTCTTAGCATAACTGTCAGGAAGTGATGATGAATATACCTCGTCAGGGGATGTTATCAGACTTATCCCGTCATAGGAAGCCAACTCATCAATGACTCCGTTATCATTCATGTTCCGTGTGTCATATTCCTTCGAGTAGCCGATTATAAATCCCGTATTATAGGCATTAGTTTCTCCGTCTGACAGTTCTTCCGTTACTGTGATTATATATGCTCCTTCTTCATCTGTGGGTATGGTGCATGTATACTCTCCGGGAAGTGAGGCCGACATATCGACATTATATTCCACTCCCTCAGCCGTTTTAATGAGCGCAGTGACACCGACTGTATTCTGGTTTACGGGAAGCTTGGCAGTAACAGTCGATACTCCGCCTGATGCCTCTCCTGTGACCTCAATATCATAGAGAATATCGCTTCTCATTGTATAGCTTATGAGATTTCTTATTATTTCAATACCTTCATCGGAAGTAATCCAATCGCTGGTCCATTGTCCGCTGAAATCACTTGTCCATGCGGCTGTTCTGCCAAGGCCATACTGCCATACAGCAAGTATAGGCTCTTCTTCGTCGCTTTCAAGCACCACATCTGCCCTGCTCTTGGCAGTTGTACTTACATAACCATGGAGCATAGGAACAGAATCAATATTTTCTGTTATCTCTGAGCTGTCTACAGCCGTAGGATAAAAGTCTTCGTTATTTATATAGTCCTTGCTGGCAATAGTTGTTTCATACACAAATATTTCCGGCAAAGTTGAATACTGATCCGCATAGTAATAACGTCCGTTGCCAGCTTCCGCAATATACTCCAGCAGGCTTGTGTCAGCACCCTGTCCGACTGCAATTGTGGAAATAGTAATTCCGTCTTCCCTAGCCTTATTTAAAAGATTGGTGTAGCCCTCTGTTTCTGCCTGTCCGTCTGTCAGCAATATAATATGCTTAAGCTTAGTGTCAGTTTCAGCCAGCTCCTGGCATGCCATTCTAAGTGCCGGAAGTATGCTTGTTCCGCCGCCGGCCTGAATAGTTGCGATTGCCTCGCCTATTTCATCGATATTATCACCAACAGTTTGCGGCTCAACAACCCACTGAGCCTGAGTGTCAAAAGCAATTACACCGATAATATCGTCTGCATCCATTTCATCAACGCCTCTGAGTGCGGCTTCCTTGGCTACATCCATGCAGCTTATTCCCTGCGAAGTGTCTGCCATACTTCCCGAACGGTCGATTATAAATATCATAGCCAAATCAGGATCTTCCGACTGCGTCTTTATATCCATTTCAACCGGCAGCATATCCTCAAGAAGTGTGCCTTCATATCCGCCGGGGCCATATGAATTTTCACCGCCTATGGCAATGAGGCCTCCGCCGGCGTATCTGACAAAGCTGTCGAGTGCCGTAATAAAGTCTTCATTCAGTTCATCGTAGGCAGTGTCTGCTAAAACAACCGTATCATATGCAATAAGTGTATCATATGACATAGGCGCTTCCGAAGGTACCACAACATCAACATTAAGCTGTGCCGATTCAAGAAGAAGCCTCATATTTTCCGCACTTTCGCCTGTTCCTACTACAAGCACAGACGGCAGGTTTTCCGCATAGCAGTAGCCATAAATTGAGTTATTCTGATAAAATGTATCGTTTTCCGGTACAATCTCGGCATGATATGTTATGCCGCCGCCCTTTTCGGCCATATCCGTAAATACATAACGGTTTTCGCCGTCTTTCAGCTTAATTTCTTCGTTTACTACAAGCGCAGAGCCTCTGTAAAGTCTTAAGTTTGCCCTTTGCGAACCGATAGAGTCAATGATAACATTCACATCATAGCTCATGTTGATATTTACATATTGGGGCATGGATATTTCTCTTATTCCTGCTTCTATCTCCACATCTCCGCTTATGTCATAAATTAGTGTCTGTACATTTTCTGTCTTAAGCAGATTCCTAACAGATACGGCATCGCCCTTTGTTTCAGAGCCGTCTGTGATAAGCACCAGCCTTTTTTTAGTGTCATCATCATAAATGCTCAAGGCATGCTTAATCGCTGTTTCAATATTGGTATTATCCTTATCCGCCAGTCCTGTATCAAGATTGACAGTTACATATTCATCGGTCGTCTGTATTGTTGTAACAGCCCTTCCGGCAAAGACCGCCGCCGCAGTTTGGTCGCCTGTACCTTTGTAAGACTGGGCAGACTCTATAAATTGGGCTATTCTTTCGGTGCTGTTTGAAGCACTGTCGGAAACATCCGCCAAATATACCGTTGTTTCGTTTCTTGCCTTATCTACAATTGACATTCCTGAAAGCGATAGTATAAGAAGTATAACTGTCAGTGTTCTTAGCACTGTGCTTATATCGGTATAACGGTCGCTTCCCATATACTTTTTCTTTATGAATATGACAGCTGCTATGATAATGGGTATTAATATAATAAAATATATTTTATCGGCGCTTAGTGCCATTGTATTTCACCCACCATTCCGCAAGCAGCGCAATTACTGCCAAAATTATCAATATTTCCATGAGTCCGGCTCCGCCCTTGGAGGCCGTTCCGGTGTTGCCTTCCACGTCTTGACCGTAAAGCGCCGAAAGCTCTGATTCGCCTTCGACAGCAGTGTTTACGGCAATTGAGGTTATTGTTTCCGAGCCGTCGCTGCTTTCATACGTTACAGTATAGAATCCGGCTTCCTCAGTATCCGAATAATCGCTTGCCGGAAACGGCGGAGCGACAACTCTGTCATTGCCTTCGGTATCGGTTACCGTTATCTTTTCAGCTGAGGCTGAAGTTTGTATATTTAAGCTTTCTCCGCAGTAGGTTACGCTCTGTACCCCTGACCTATCCGGCAGGAACCAGTCCGTTAGATTGTATATCATAACAGGAAAATCCTGCAGCAAAGGCAAATCCGTATTGTGTATATCAAATGAGAATATACATACTTTTTGCCCATTATTTTCGCCTCTAATAATTATAGACATACCGTCAGCCGTTGCCTCAGTGACAGCCCATGACGGTCTTGTAATACTTTTGGCTTCGGCTATTATAAAGCTCAATGTTCCGTCAGCTGTTAAATCAGTGCTGCCCTCGGCATAGCAGTTGAGTTCTGTTGTCTCTCCAACTTCAATAAAACCATTATCTTCGGGAGGATCCAATATAAACAGACATCCGTCTGTTGGTACTTCATCCGGCATAACTCCGTCAAAAATATAGAGGTCATAGCCGCTTAAATCAGCCGTTTCCATAGTTTCAGGAGTCATTTTATATATTTCTGTATTATCCGTCAGTTTAAAGGCATTTTCCAAAAACGTGTTTCCATCGGTAACGAGAAGAATTTTAGCCGTCTGAGCCTTATTAACCGCCAAATAGTAAGTATCATCAGCTGACAATATATCCTCCGGCGATATTGTTACAGTAATCTCGGCACTGTCCTCATATATATCGGTAAACACAAGGCTTCTCTCTCCGCCGGCAGGAATAGTTACATCACTGACGGCAACCGCCATATTGTTGTTAAATATCGTTACAGTTTTTTCAGCATCGGTATCGCCGTAATTTCTGACATTTACAAGCACACTTCCGTCTGCTGCCGAAGCAAGCGTAACAGCACAGTTGGCAGTATCATTTCCGGCATAGAATACATTGGCATCTATGTTGGCAAAATCGTCAGCATTATCGGTAAATATGTATATGCCGGCCTCGGTCTTTGCCGCTTCGGAAATAATAAGGCTTTCAACCGCATCATTGTCTATTCCGCCGTAGGTCTGCGATATGCTCTCTATTGCAGATGAAGCACCGGTTTTGTCATTGTCAGGGCCATAGACCACATAAGGATTTTCTCCGGCGGCAATTACAGTTATGTTGCTCAAAGCAGATGCGGAATTCACAAGCTTTTCTACCCTGTCCTTTGAATAATCGAGCCTGCTCTCACCCATATCCTCGGCTGACATGCTGGCTGACTGATCTATAACTATGACATAGTTGTAGGCCGTGCCGAAAGCCGATATATACGGTCTGGCGGCAGCCAAACCAAGAGCCGCCGCCGCTATTAACTGCAATATAAGCGGAAGACTCTTTTTCAGTTTCTGCCAAGGCTTGGACTGCACGCTCGTATCAGCCGCTCTTTCCCATAAAAATATACTTGGGATTTTTACATCCTTCTGCTTACGCTTCAACATATAAAGAATTATTATAATTGGAACGTCTATCAATGCGATAAGCCCTATAGCATTAAAGAATCCCATAGCCTTCTCCTAAGTTTATTTTTCCAGTCCTGAAAAATATTCCGCAATAATTTCTCTCATTCCATAGGGAATATTACTGTTTTCAGTTTCCTTCATTGCCTGTTCTTTATATTCGGTCACAACGGTGTCATAGGGAACGCTTTCGCCGCTGACGCCGCTTGTTTGTGTCTGAGAATATGTTATTTCGCCTTCATCGGTCTGAACAGATTGGAGCTGTTCTTCTTCGCCTTCAAGACCTTCGGCTGTTCGTGTATATACCTTTTCGGTTTCGGTATGGCCGAAGCCTCGGCCGTTTCCGCCGGTACCGCTTCCGCTGCCTCCGGAACCATTACCGTTAACGTTACCATTTCCATTACCTTCGCCGGAACCATTGCCGTTTCCACTTCCATCGCCTTCGCCTGAGCCATTGCCCTCGCTGTTCTCACCGCTTGAGCTTTCGCCATTTTGGGAAGTACTGCTTCCATTGCTGTTAGACGTACTTGTGGCTGTTTTACCTGTTCCGTCGCTTGCTTTAGCTAGGGATGAAGCCAGCCTTCCGGTGGCCGATGAAGCCGCAGAGCTTTTGCTGAGCGAGCTTGAGGCCGCTTTTGAGAGTGCCTCCGCTGCAGACTTAGCATCACCGTCTTTTGCGGCTTCTACGGCTTCTTCAAGAAGCTCTTCCAGCTCCTCATCTGACATTTCGTCCGCAAGCTCACTTAGTTGTTCAGCCATCTCTTCCAGTTCTTCGTCTGTCATTTGCGCCAGCTCTTCCGCTAATTTTTGCATAGCTTGGGAAAGCGCCTCCGCATTATTTGCATCCATGGCATTGGAAATATCATTTCCAGCTGAATAGTCCGAAAGCATATTTTTTATATTATTTTTGTCCTCACTGGCTTTATTCTCAAGCTTTTTTAGTTCCTTCTGAGCCTCATTAATGAGCTTTTTCGCTTCCTTTGAGTCTTTGGCTTTTTTTAGCTCCTTATTCAGATCTTTAATTATTTTATTGTACTCCTCTTTAAGGCTGTCGGAAAGCTCTTCATCATCCTGCAAAGCTTTGTTTATCTCTTCGGCTTCCTTCAATGCCTGTTCGGTTATGGGCGTCAGCTGATATACTCCTGCATCGGGAGCAAATCCAGTAAGGCAGGATGCGGCAAGTATTACAGCCGCAATGACAGCCAGCCTTTTCGGAAAGGTTATTTTATACATTCCGGCTAGGTTTTTGCTTTTTGCCGCTTTTACCGCATCTGATACGGCCAGCTTCTCCATGTCGTTTTTTTCTCCGCCGGAAGTAAGTATGCCGTAGGCTGTAATAAGTCTTTCGTTACAGCCAAGTCTGTCGCCTTCCTCAGCCGCATTGTAGTCAGTAACTTTATATTTTACCAAGGCCAGAACAAGCCCAATGATAACCGAAACAAGCAATATTCCTATGCACATATACGTTTTGGTCGGCACATAGAGGAACTTAGAAAATACAAGTATTATCAAATCAACCGCAAGTCCGACGGAAACAGTCTGCAAAAGCCTGTAGATTACATTATTTACGATTATTTTGTTCTTCAAAGGTTTAAGAAGTCTTTTAAGCTCCTTCATATTAATCATCCTTTTTTAGAAATTCGTTTAACTCTCACAGCCGCCAAAAGCAGGAACAAAACAATCAGTATTACAAGCGCAATTGCATTGATTATCCACATAGGCGTATCGATGGTAATGGCCTTATATGTTGTTCCGTAGTAATTGCCGTAGTCAAGTATCTCTGACATGTAGTAGCTTCCTGTCTGCTCACATATTATGCTGACAAGGCCGACTGCAGGATTTATGGCCAGAAGCGGCAATCTTGCTGCCAATGGAAGCGCTGCCTGATAATATGAACCGTAAACTGAACAAAGTATAAAATATACTATAATTGTTCCGCCGCAGAGAATACCTGTACAAATATAGGTAAACACCATTGACGTAACAGTCTTTTTAAACACCGTTGAAAAGAATATGGCTATTGCACCAAACAGACCGCATATGAGTATCATATATCCTGTTACGGCAACTATATACTGCACGCTTGTTCCGCCAAAATACATTATCAAAGCGAATATCGGCATTGTTGCAATTATCATAAGCACAATAAGCGCTAATCCCGAAAGGAATTTTCCGATAACTATTGATAATGGCGACATCTTTGTGACAAGGAGCAAATCAAGGGTTTGCCTCTCCCTCTCGCCGCTTATGCTTCCGGCAGTAAATGCCGGAGTCATAAATAGTACAAGCACAAGCTGTAAAATTGTAAGACCAATATAAATAGTCACAATTTCAGACGGATTAAAGCTGGCATTGTATGAGTTATACATAAGCTGCCATATTGTTATTGCCGCAACTGCCGTTACAACAAGTATATAACCTGCTACAGCATAGAATATTTTCCAGTTTCTAAGAGATGTTTTTGCCTCTCTGCGCAATACCGGATTAATCATTCTCTTCACCTCCCGTAACTGTCATGAAGATTTCCTCAAGATTTCCTTCATTTTCAGAGAATGAATATATAGGAATTCCATTCATAATTATATTTCTCAGTATAGACACCAAATCTTCGTTTTTGCCGTTAAACGCAAACTCTATATCATCTGTATTTTCAACAATATCCGAAACTGTGGACTGTTCCTTAAGCAGACGGATAAGATTATCCTTTCCGGATGAAAGCTTGGCTCTGACAATACGCTTTTTGTGTATCTTGTTCATTATCTCGGTAACAGTTCCCTGGGTTACGAGTTGTCCATGGTCGATAATGCCTATTTCTGAGCACATTTCCGCAAGCTCCGGAAGAATATGCGAGCTTACAATAATGGTCTTACCCATCTCTCTCAGCTGTTTTAATATTTCCTTCATCTCAACTCTGGCTCTGGGATCAAGGCCGGAGGCCGGCTCATCAAGTATGATGAGGTCGGGATCATGGATAAGGCTTCTGGCAAGGCAAAGCCTCTGCTTCATACCTCTTGAAAGGGAGTCTACATATACATCCTTTTTTCCCGAAAGATCTACAATTTCAAGAAGATTGTCGATAAGTTCCAGCCTCTCGGCGTAAGGAATATAATATGTTCCGGCATAGAAATCCATATATTCGCTAACCTTAAGGTCGTCATATACACCGAAGAAGTCCGGCATATAGCCTATTTTATCCCTTATGGATTTTGGATTTTTCAATATATCCTCGCCGTTTACATAGATATTTCCGGAATCGGCTTTGAGAAGGCCTGCCATTATTTTCATTGTAGTTGTTTTTCCCGCTCCGTTGGGGCCTACGAATCCGAATATTGAATTTTCTGTAATATTCATAGAGAGCGAATCAAGGGCTGTGAATTTTCCGTATTTTTTGTTGAGTTCAATAATTTCCGGCATAATCAATTGCCCCCTTTCAGACTTATTTCAGGAAGTGTCACATAAGTTTCACTATATACATCGCACATCAGAAAGAACTGTCCGTCCTCCGAAACATACGGTGAAGGATCTGTCTCAAGAGCTGCTTCGCTTAGAATCTCCCATTTCTGAGTATCGTAGTTATAAACCTGAGGATCTCCGTTAAATCCGTCATAATTTGTCCATTGAACATTTATTGAAGTAATGTTTTCTGACGTAGGAAGATTATATTCGCATTGCAGATTAGTTCCCGACATAGTATAGAGCTCATAGTAATACAAATCCCAATACTGCTGTTCGCTTGAACCGTCAAGATAAATCACATCAGGGAAAATGTATCCATATGGTATATCGTATCCATTGGAAAGAGAAATATCTATATCAAAGTCTTTAACATAAAGGTTTTCCCAGTTCTCGTTGGCAAGCTCACCGTTTATTGTCTTATCTCCCTCAATAAGACGTTTCTCGCTGAAGGCGATTACCGAAACAGTAAATTCTGTTTCTCTTAGGTCGTAGTTATAATTGAATACCATGTTGTTGAAAATCTGGTATCTCTGTTCGGCTTTATAGGCCTCGGTAGTTGAAACACCGTGTCTGAACATCATACTTGCCTGATATTCGTCCTCATCAAGCCCGTAAAACATCTGTCTCAGCATCTGCCAGCTGTTATTCATCCAGTTCTCATACTCCTCAGCTGAAAGAAGTACATTTACATCAAGGCTTCCTCCAGCCTCGATATTGCCGACCTTCTGATACTGTCCTCCGAAACCGATAATTACATCGAAAAGGTCATAATCCAGATTGTTGTATATAGTTCCTACGATGCTTGAGCCGCTAATGGTGAACATAGCATCAATAGCATCCTCTTCCAAATGATCCAGTGTAGTGTTAAATGAGCTGTCGCTCCAGGAATCCTGATCAAAATATGTTATGGAAGTTTGGTTATTTCCGGTCTTTACCTCGTAAGAGCATACACTTTCAGTATCACTGCCGGTATCATAATATCCATAATAGCTTCCGCCATTAAAAATATTTACATCATCATCAAATGTAAGGGTTATATCGCCCTTTGCAGGTGTACGTATTCCGACCGCAGCATTAGTGACGGGACTAGCCGAATTAAGGTCAGTATAAGTACCAAAGTTTATAAGAGAATCTTTCTGATAGCTTGTTGTGCTGACAGCGACAATTATTCCTGCAAACACTATGGATATGATAGGAATTGCTATCCAGCCCCTCTCTCTTTTATCCTTCTTTTTAAGTACAAGATAGCACACAGGACCAACTGCAATTATATACAAAAATAATATTCCAAAAAGAAGCATAAGCTTATTTTTTTCTATAGAAGGAAGTCTGTTCAGTATGCTTACTGTATCCGTATAATATGAATAATTTCTGTTTGATGAAAATTTATCCGGCATAGTATTCCTATAGAAATTAGAGAGATACTCTACTCTGTTACTCATAGAAGCAATGGGATCGGCACTCAAGCTGAAAGCATGTACAACTATTTTTCCTTCGCCGAAGTCAAGCGTCTTTGTTATTTCCTTGCCGCCTTGGATTTCCGTAGCCTCAGCGTCCGGAATATCTATATCTGCAATAT
>JAJQDF010000173.1 GCA_021202325.1 Clostridiales bacterium
GAATTGGTACAGGGTTTAATTTTGGTATAATTGTTTATATTATTTTAAGACCTTAAAGAGAGTCACAGATATATTAATTACATTATTTGCCAGATTGCATAAAACGTCGGAGGAATTCACTTCCGACGACGGCGAAACCTAAATTACAGCCAACGCAAATGGAAAAGTTTTTTAAGGAACTTTTTCATTTGCTGCCATCACAAAACGGAACCTAGTTCCGTTTTAGCGGCTCTGCCGCTCAACAGGCGGAAATCAAAGATTTTCGCCTAGTACCTTAAAGCTTACTTTGAACTCCGTTCCCGTATTACTTTCGCTATGCACCTCTATCCTTCCGCCCATTTTTTCTGTCATGTCCTTGGCTATTGCAAGTCCCAAGCCATGGCCATCCCGGGAGCCTCTAGCCTTATCCGCACGATAGAATCTCTCGAAAACATGAAGCAAATCCTCCGGCGCAATAACACTGTTTAAGTTTCTCACCGACAAAACTGCCTGCTTCTTTTTAACAGAAAGGTTTACATATACCTTGCCGCCCTCCGTCTCATATTTTATGGCATTTTCAATAAGGCTCATAGCTATCCTGCAAATGTAGTCCGAATTTCCCTTTATAGTAATGTTACGTGCAATTTCCTCAATAATCTCTATGCCATTGTCATAGGCCACCGGCTCCAGCTGCATAACAGCCTTCTCAACAATTTCCGAAAAATCAATTTTTTCTATCTTTATTTCTGCATCCGAATCCCCGGCCTGCGAGAGGGTAATCATTTCATCGACCAATAACCGCATGTTGTTTACGGCCTCCTCAGCTCCGTCTATCCATCGGTTCTTTTCTTCATCGGAAATATCACCGTCGGAGCGCAGTATGCTTAAGTTTGCCTTGACTACGGCAAGGGGCGTTTTCAAATCATGGGATATGTCAGCAACAAATTGCTTTTCCCTTTGCCATGCCAGTTCCACAGGCTGTACCGCCAGCTTCGATATATATCTGCTTATTAAATATACGACTGCCATTGTTGCAATAAATATCAATAATATATTGAATATAAAGCTAGTCATGTTTTCGTAAATATAGCTTGTGGAAGCAAAGGCCAGCTTGCATAGACTTCCCGTGCCCTGCCTATAATAAATAAGCGAATATTCCTTTAGAACTCCGTAATCCTCATCCTCTGCATATGCCGCCTCTGCCGCCGAAAACAATGTTTCATCATCCACAAAGGGATCATCCGTAAGCACAGACAATTCGCCCGATTCGGTTTTATAAAATGCCGTTATGAAATTTTTCCTTTCTTCCTTAGTAACAGTCGTATCCCCTATTCCCAATATTCGCTTTATAAAAGAAGTACTCGATGTACTGCTTGAAGAGCTTTCAATCGATGAACCGCTGCCCGATGAATGACTTACAGAGGGCGAACTGCTTCCCGGCATATCCTCGTTTGTAGGACTTTTGCTTGATGAACTGCCGCTTGCAATGCCATCGCTTGATGAACTGCTGTCAGAAGAACCTCCATCAGACTGATTTTTGGTTGGCGGACTGCCGCTGGGAGTATCACCGCTTGGAACGCTGTTACTAGATGAACTGCTGCTTGACGCGTCGCTTCTTGATGCACCACTGCCCGATATGTCGTTTGGCACATCACTGCTTGGCATATCGCTTCCCGGCTTGCTTTCGGCAGAAGAGATATCGGAGCTTTTTTTAATCACTTCTCCATTATCGGAATATGATGAATCCAGCGGTGCAATGACTTGGCTCAGCGTTGTTTCCAGCTCCGCCCAATATTCCTGGTATACACGTACGCTTATGGCCGTCATCATCAATATCAGCACTGCTCCTATAAGGCACATATTGAGCCATATAAATCTTCGGCGGTATTTATTCATTGCTTCGAAATCTCCAGATGATAGCCTATTTTCTGCACATTTTTTATAACAACACGAGAATTAAGATATTTCAGCTTTTTTCTCAAAAAAGATATGTACGCTTCCACGTTATTGTCCGTTGCATCGGACTCTATTCCCCATACGTTTACTATGAGCGATTCCTTTGTTACGGTCATCTGCGGATTGGTTAAAAGCATTTTTGCCACTTCAAACTCTTTTTTGCTCAGCTGTACCGAACTTTTGCCGCATTTCAGTTCCGCCGAATCCAAATTCAGCACTATATCTTCATATGTAAGCTCCTTAAAAATAACATTGCCTGTTCTTCTTGTCATGGCATTTACCCTTGCCAAAAGCTCATTTGTGTCAAAGGGTTTAGTCATATAGTCGTCGGCGCCGGAATTAAGTCCTGCGACCTTGTCGCTTACGGCCGCCCTTGCGGTCAGCATAAGCACAGGCGTACTCAGTCCGTCCGCCCTTATTTTTTTCACAACTTCCGTTCCGTCCATTTTAGGAAGCATTACATCCAATATTATCAGGTCATAGGGAAATATTTCAGCATATTCAAGGGCTGATTTTCCGTCATGCACCATATCTATAAAATGTCCTTCGTCTTCCAAAATCTTTTTTATGGCCCTTGCAAGGGAAACTTCATCTTCAACAATTAGTATTTTCATATTTTCCTTCCTTTATATATAAATTTACCTACTTTAATT
>JAJQDF010000080.1 GCA_021202325.1 Clostridiales bacterium
TATCATTTCTTATGTCAGTTTTTTGAGTTTACACAAAACTTGAAACGGTCTCAATTAGCCAAACTAAAAGGCAAAGTTTCGTTAAGGAACTTTGCCTTTTAGCTCTGCATCAAGCGGAAATCTACCAAAGATTTTCCGCTTAAGCGCTCTGCGCGCTTAGCGGCTCTGCCGCTTACTCTTCAAACTCAAGTTTATGTTTTACTCTGTCGTGCTCTTCGGCCTTCTTGCCGTTGTTCCATTTGGACATATCGCCTACGAGATAGCCTGTTATACGGCGGATTCTCTGGAAGTGAGGGCCTTCCTCCTCACTTCTGCCGCACTTAGGGCAGGTGTCTCCGATAATACCGTTGTATCCGCAGCAGGGATCTCTGTCAACGGGATGGTTTATTGAACCATAGCCAATACCCTGTTCCTTCATGTAGCGGACTACCTTTTCGAATGCATCGAGGTTCTGGGTAGGATCTCCGTCCAGCTCAATATAGGATATGTGGCCGCCGTTTGTAAGAGCATGGTACGGTGCTTCAAGCTGTATTTTCTTGAAGGCACTGATGGGGTAGTATACAGGAATATGGAAGCTGTTTGTGTAGTACTCTCTGTCTGTAACACCCTCGATAATGCCGTATTTTTCTTTGTCAATTCTTACAAATCTGCCGGAAAGACCTTCAGCCGGAGTTGCAATAAGCGAGAAATTCATATGATATTTTTCTGAATACTCGTCCATACGGTGACGCATATGCGCTACGATGTCAAGGCCAAGGTTCTGAGCTATTTCGCTTTCGCCATGATGATATCCGATAAGCGCTTTAAGAGTTTCAGCAAGGCCGATGAAACCTACGGTAAGAGTGCCGTGTTTAAGAACTTCACGAACCTCGTCGTTTACATCAAGCTTGTCGCTGTCAATCCACACGCCTTCGCCCATAAGGAAGGGATAGTTGTGAACCTTCTTTTTGGCCTGTATTTCAAAACGCTCAAGGAGCTGTTCAACAACAAGGTCAATCTTACTGTCAAGCTCTTTGAAGAACCAATCGATGTTTTTGTTGGCCTCAATGGCAATTCTGGGAAGATTTATGCTTGTAAAGCTTAAGTTTCCTCTGCCGTTGGAAATCTCCTTGGTAGGATCGTAGTTGTTTGCCATTACTCTTGTACGGCAGCCCATATATGAAATCTCGGTTTCTGGAGTTCCTTTGTAGTACTGAAGATTGTACGGTGCATCCTGGAAAGAGAAGTTGGGGAACAATCTCTTTGCGCTGACTCTGCATGCCATCTTGAACAAATCGTAGTTGGGCTCGCCGGGGTTGTAGTTGATACCTTCCTTAACTCTGAAAATCTGGATAGGGAAGATGGGTGTTTCGCCGTGTCCGAGGCCGGCCTCTGTAACAAGAAGAATGTTCTTAATTACCATACGGCCCTCTGTGGATGTATCCATGCCATAGTTTATCGATGAGAACGGAGTCTGTGCTCCGGCTCTGGAATGCATTGTGTTAAGGTTGTGTATAAAGGCTTCCATTGCCTGATATGTGGCTTTATCAGTTTCGGCAGCAGCTTTGCGTCTTGTGAACTCCTGAACCTTTTTAACCTCTTTTTCGTCAAAGCCTTTTTCAACAAGAATCTGTTTTTCTCTCTCGTTGTAAGCCGGGTTGTCGTCAAGTGCCGGCTCAAGACCTTCTGCCTTAAGTGTTTCCTGAAGCTCGTCTATATCTTCGTCAAGCAGTTTTTCATCAAGCAGCTCAAGTGAATTTTTGAGAAGTCTGAAATAACGCTTTTTGTATGTCTTCTTTACGCCGGGAGCAAGACCGTAGTCAAAGTTAACAATAGACTGTCCGCCGTGCTGATCGTTCTGGTTGGACTGTATTGCTATGCAGGCAAGGGCAGAGTAGCTGGAAATATCGTTGGGCTCTCTGAGTACGCCGTGGCCTGTTGAGAAACCGTCCTTAAACAGCTTGATAATGTCAATCTGGCAGCATGTGGTTGTCAGTGTGTAGAAGTCAAGGTCATGAATATGAATGTCGCCGTTTCTGTGGGCTTCCGAGAACTTGGGATTGAGCACATACATTTCGTTGTAGTGCTTAGCACCTTCTGAACCGTATTTAAGCATGGCACCCATGGGTGTGTTGCCGTCGATGTTCGCATTTTCACGCTTAATGTCGCTTTCTTTTGCATCAGAATAGGTAATATCCTCATATACTTTCATAAGACGAGTGTTCATATCTCTGACTCTCGTTCTTTCAGCTCTGTAAAGAATGTAGCTCTTGGCTGTTCTTACATAGCCGTGGGCAATGAGAACGCCCTCAACCTTATCCTGTATCTGCTCAACGGTAGGTGTATCGATACCGTCGGACTCAAGCAGGTTGGCAACCTCGCTGGCAAGGGCAAGGCAGGTAGCGTTGTCCTTCTCGCCGGTAGTCGCTCCGAACGCCTTATTTATGGCGCCGGCAATTTTATTGATGTCAAAATAAGCGGTACGACCGTCACGCTTTTTGATTGTAGTTATCATGTTTTTTCCTCCCCAATCCGGCCAATATGTGTTTAATTGCAAACAATATCTAGTGGTTAAAAATTTTTCTGTGTCAACA
>JAJQDF010000284.1 GCA_021202325.1 Clostridiales bacterium
CTTAAAAATGAATAACGAAATTTTTAAATGAATTTAATTGAACAACTTGTTCAAAATATTTTGATTATCATTTTAAAAATTCGTTAATATTTCAAGAAATTTTGCAAAAAAAGTCTTGCAAAAAAAGTTTTAATGAGATATAATCTTATCGTTGTGACATAGAGTGATGATACGGAAGGTTGCCGCCACCCACGAAGGCGGGTTTTTCCGAGGAGCGATGTCCAGTTCATGAAACCGGGCGACAGGGTCACTGTACTAAATAAGGGGAAGCTATGGCTTCATTTATGTCTGCCCAATGGGGCGATACACCCGGATAAGTGTGCAGTCGCCACTTGTCGTGCTGAAACTAATAGTACGAAAAGGAGGGGACTTTTTTTATGGCAAACCAGAAAATCAGAATCAGTCTCAAAGCTTACGATCACAAGCTGATCGACCAGAGCGCAGCTCAGATAATCGAAACTGCAAAGAAAACAGGAGCTCAGGTCAGCGGACCTATACCGCTTCCCACTAAGAAGGAAGTTGTTACTATCCTTAGAGCGGTTCATAAGTACAAAGATTCCAGAGAGCAGTTCGAGATGAGAACTCATAAAAGACTGATTGATATTCTCAACCCGACACCTAAGACTGTAGATGCTTTAACACGTCTTGATGTGCCCGCAGGTGTGGATATCACATTAAAAATTATGCAATAATCCCAAAATGGTTTTTATATAAGTAACTGTTAACAGCTTATATTAAAACTAGAATGATTACCCGTAAGCCTTCGGGTGAGAAGGGCAATCCGCTGTAGATTTCAGGAGGTGCGAGAAATGAAAAAAGCTATTATGGCTAAGAAAATCGGTATGACACAGGTTTTCACTGAAGACGGACGCCTTATCCCTGTTACAGTTCTTGAAGCAGGACCTTGCGCCGTTGTTCAGAAGAAGACAATGGAAAACGATGGCTACGAAGCCGTACAGGTTGGATTCGTAGATCAGAAAGAAAAACAGGCTAACAAGCCTATGAAGGGCCATTTCGAAAAGGCTGGTGTATCACTTAAGAAATACCTTAAGGAATTTAGATTTGAAGACGCTGCAAGCTATGAGATCGGCCAGGAAATCAAGGCTGACATCTTCTCCGCAGGAGATAAAGTAGATGTAAGCGGTGTTTCCAAAGGTAAAGGATACGCAAGTACAATCAAGAGATATAATGCGCAGAGAGGACCTATGGGCCACGGTTCAAAATCTCACAGAGTTACAGGTTCAATGGGCTCTTCAGCTACTCCCTCAAGCGTTAAGAAGGGTAAGAGAATGCCCGGACATATGGGAGCTGTTAATGTAACACTCCAGAATGTTGAGATCGTTAGAGCTGACGCTGACAAGAACCTTATTCTTATCAAAGGCGCAGTACCCGGTGCCAAAGGCGCAATACTTGTAATAAAGGAAAGCGTAAAGGCTTGATAAACTTTACGAAAGGAGGAAACAGACATGGCAAATGTTAAAGTATATAACATGAGCGGCGCAGAGGTCGGAACAATCGAACTCAGCGATGCAGTATTTGGTGTAGAAATAAATGAGCACGTTATGCACCTTGCGGTTGTGCAGTATCTTGCAAACCAGAGACAGGGTACACAGAGTGCTAAGACTCGTTCGGAAGTACGCGGCGGCGGCAAGAAGCCTTTCAGACAGAAAGGAACAGGCCGTGCAAGACAGGGCTCCATCCGTGCTCCCCAGTGGACAGGCGGCGGCGTTGTATTTGCTCCCAAGCCCAGAGATTATTCTTTCAAACTCAACAAGAAGGTTAAGAGACTTGCTTTACAGTCAGCTCTTACAACAAAGGTTGTTGAGAACAAAATTATCGTTGTTGACAGTCTCGATTTAGCAGAGGCTAAGACAAAGGAAATGGCCAAGGTTCTTGAAAACATTAAGGCCGGCAAGGCTTTAATCGTATTGGAGGACGGCAACAGAAACGCAGTTATTTCAGCAAGAAATATCCCCGAAGTTAAAACTGCTTCGGTTAACACTATCAACACATACGATATCCTTAAGTACAACAACATTGTTGTAACAAAAGAGGCTGTCGCTAAGATTGAGGAGGTGTACGCATAATGGCAGATTTAAAGTATTATGACATTATACTTAAACCCGTTATAACAGAAAACAGCATGTCTATGATGGACAGCAAGAAATATACTTTCCTTGTACACCCGGATGCTAACAAAATCCAAATCAAACAGGCTGTAGAGAAGATGTTTGAGGGTACAAAGGTTGAGTCTGTTCACACAATGAGGTATGACGGAAAAACAAAAAGAAGAGGCATGATCTACGGAAAGACAGCCAGGACTAAAAAGGCTATCGTTAAACTTACTGCTGACAGCAAGGATATCGAGATTTTCCAGGGCATGTAATTTTGTAACCAGTAAAAAAGATACACACGGTAGCGTGTGAGAATAGAAACGGATTGAAAGGAGTGTAAACAGATGGGCATCAAGAGATATAAGCCTTATACACCATCCAGAAGACACATGACGGTGTCTACATTTGAAGAAATAACAAAGAAAACACCCGAAAAATCCTTAGTTGTTCACCTTAAGAAAAACTCAGGAAGAAACTGCCAGGGTAAGATAACTGTTCGTCATAAAGGCGGCGGTGCAAAAATAAAATACAGATTAGTAGACTTCAAGCGCAACAAAGACGGTATTCCCGCAAAGGTTGTAGGAATCGAGTACGATCCCAACAGAACAGCAAATATCGCTCTTATCGTTTACGCAGACGGAGCTAAGTCATATATCATCGCTCCTGTTGGCCTTAAAGTAGGCGACACAGTAATGAGCGGAGCAGAAGCAGAGGTTCGTGTAGGTAATGCACTTCCCATGAGAAACATCCCTGTAGGTGCTAACATCCATAACATCGAGATGAAACCTGGCAAGGGCGGTCAGCTTGTTCGTGCAGCAGGAAATGTAGCTCAGCTTATGGCTAAGGAAGGCAAATATGCTACAGTTAAGCTTCCTTCAGGCGAGATGAGACTTCTTCCCATCGACTGCAAAGCTACAATCGGTCAGGTTGGAAACCTCGACAACGAGCTTGTAACAATAGGTAAGGCCGGAAGAAAACGTCATATGGGTATCAGACCTACAGTAAGAGGTTCCGTAATGAACCCCAACGACCATCCTCACGGTGGTGGTGAAGGTAGAGCACCTGTCGGCCGTCCCAGTCCTATGACTCCTTGGGGCAAACCTGCAATGGGTTACAAGACAAGAAAGAAACACAAAGCTTCGAACAAATATATCGTTCGCAGAAGAAACGGCTAATAATCTTTTCACATTTGTGAAAGTGTTGATAACGATGGTAAAAATCATCGGAATAAACGTAAAAGGAGGACAATCACATGGCCAGATCACTTAAAAAAGGCCCCTTCGCTGATGAGCATCTCTTAAAGAAAGTTGATGCACTGAATGCGGCAGGTGAAAAATCAGTTATTAAAACATGGTCTCGTCGTTCTACTATTTTCCCTGAAATGATCGGACATACAATCGCCGTACATGACGGAAGAAAGCATGTTCCCGTATATATAACAGAAGATATGGTTGGACATAAGCTTGGTGAGTTTGCTCTGACAAGAACATACAGAGGTCACGGCAAGGACGCAGAAAAGAAATCAAAAGTACGTTAATCGGTTTGGAAGGAGGGTTTCGTTCATGGCAAAAGGACACAGAAGCCAGATTAAAAAGGAAAGAAACATTGCAACTCAGGAAAAAAGACCCCATGCATCGGTTAAATACACAGGCATTCCCGTTTCTAAAGCAAACATTGTTTTAGATCAGATAAAAGGAAAAGATGTTGCTACAGCAGCAGCTATCCTGGAGTACTCACCCAGATATGCTTCGGCTGTAATCGCTAAAGTATTAAAATCCGCAGTTGCAAATGCAGAAAATAACTTAGGTATGGATGTCAGCAAATTATATGTTGAGGAAGCTGTTGCAGGACAGGCTCCCACATTAAAGAGAATTCACCCTAGAGCACAGGGCAGAGCTTATAGAATACTGAAAAGATCAAGTCATATATCCATAATCCTTAATGAGAGATAAGGAGGTAAAAGAGAGTGGGACAGAAAGTTAATCCACACGGCTTAAGAGTCGGTATAATCAAAGATTGGGATACAAAATGGTATGCTGATAAAGAATTCGCTGATTACTTGGTTGAAGACGTGAATATCAGAAAGTTCATAAAGAATAAACTTTATGCTTCAGGCGTATCCAAAATCATCATCGAGAGAACAAATGACAGAGTTAAAATAACAATCAGAACTGCTAAACCCGGTGTTGTTATCGGAAAGAACGGTGCTGCTATCGAAGAGCTTAAGAACGAAGTTCAGAAGATCTCCAAGCAGAAGGTAAGCATCAATATCGAAGAGATAAAGAGACCTGAGCTCGATGCACAGCTTGTTGCTGAAAACATCGCTGCACAGCTTGAAAACCGTGTAACATTCCGCCGTGCTATGAAGCAGGCTATGAGCAGAACTATGAAGTTCGGCGCAAAGGGTATCAAGACAACAGTTAACGGACGTCTCGGCGGCGCTGAGATTGCCAGAGGCGAGAGCTACCATGAAGGTACTATTCCTCTTCAGACATTAAGAGCTGACATTGACTATGGTTTTGCAGAAGCTGACACAACATACGGAAAGCTTGGCGTTAAAGTTTGGATTTACAAAGGAGAGGTTCTCCCTGTAAAAGCAGCTAAAAAGGAAGGAGGCGCTGAGTAATGTTAATGCCCAAAAGAGTCAAAAGACGTAAACAGATGAGAGGCAGACTTAAAGGCCGTGCTCTCAGAGGCAATAAAATTACTTACGGTGATTACGGTATCGTAGCGCTCGAGCCTAGCTGGATCACATCAAACCAGATAGAGGCAGCCCGTGTCGCTATGACAAGATATATCAAACGTGGTGGTCAGGTTTGGATTAAGATATTCCCTGACAAACCCATTACAGCTAAACCCGCTGAAACTCGAATGGGTTCAGGAAAAGGCTCACCTGAGTATTGGGTAGCAGTTGTTAAGCCCGGCAGAGTTATGTTCGAGCTTGGCGGAGTTCCTGAGGAGACAGCAAAAGAAGCATTACGTCTCGCTACTCATAAGTTACCAATCAAGTGCAAGATTGTATCTCGTGCGGAACTGGAAATGGAAGGTGATAAGCAGTGAAATCTAAAGGCTACGTTTCAGATTTAATGAACAAATCAGCAGCCGAATTAGGCAATGACCTTGTTGCTGCAAAGAAAGAATTATTCAATCTCAGATTCCAGAATGCAACTAACCAGTTGGACAATACTGCAAGAATCAGAGAGGTTCGTAAGAATATAGCAAGAATTCAGACTATAATTACACAGAAAGAGAGAGCAGCTAACTAATTAGCGAAAGGAGGCA
Organism: Clostridiales bacterium; assembly: GCA_021202325.1. Lineage (GTDB taxonomy): Bacteria > Bacillota > Clostridia > Lachnospirales > Anaerotignaceae > Metalachnospira. The sequence goes on from JAJQDF010000284.1 coordinate 5,397, forward strand.
CATCTCGTGGAAGAAAGAAATCTTCGTAAGACAAGAGTTGGCATGGTAGTCAGCGACAAGATGGACAAAACGATCGTTGTTGCTGTTCAAGATAATGTTAGACATCCTTTATACGGAAAAATCGTTAAGAAGACTTACAAACTCAAAGCTCATGATGAGAACAACGAGTGCAAAGTCGGCGACCGTGTAAAAGTTATGGAAACAAGACCTTTATCAAAGGATAAGAGATGGAGACTTGTTTCAATAGTAGAGAAAGCTAAATAATCCTGTTACGAGAGGAGGCATATAAGTATGGTTCAGCAAGAAACCAGATTGAAAGTAGCGGACAATTCAGGCGCAAAAGAGCTTCTTTGCATTAGAGTTCTGGGTGGTTCAACCAGAAGATATGCAGGAGTTGGAGATATAATAGTTGCTGCGGTTAAAGACGCAACACCCGGCGGCGTTGTCAAGAAAGGCGACGTTGTTAAAGCAGTAGTAGTAAGAACAGTTGCAAGAGTAGGAAGACCTGATGGTTCATATATCAGATTTGATGAGAACGCTGCAGTTATTATCAGAGATGACAAGAACCCCAGAGGTACTCGTATTTTTGGACCCGTTGCAAGAGAGTTAAGAGAAAAACAGTTCATGAAGATTCTTTCTCTCGCACCGGAAGTACTTTAAGGAGGTGTAACGACAGTGGCCAATATCAAATTAAAAAAGGGCGACAAGGTAGTTGTTATCGCCGGTAAAGACAAGGGCAAAGAAGGAAAAATCCTCCTTGTTGACAGAAAGAAAGGCAGAGTTATCGTTGAAGGCATCAACATGGTTTCAAAGCACACTAAGCCCAGTCCTTCAAATCAGCAGGGCGGCATAATCAGAAAAGAGAACTACATCGACGTTTCAAACGTTATGTATGTAATAAACGGAAAACCTACAAGAATCGGTTACAAATTAACAACAACCGTTAAAGACGGCAAAGAAGTAGTTGTTAAGCAGAGAATCGCTAAAAAGACCGGCGAAGTAATCGACTAAATCTGGAAAGGAGGTTAACACATGAACAGACTTAAAGAGTTTTATGATGCAGAAATAGTTGACGCAATGACTAAAAAGTTTTCATATACAAATAAATTGGCTGTGCCGAAGCTTGAGAAGATAGTTATCAACATGGGCGTAGGCGAAGCTAAAGACAATGCCAAGGTTCTTGACGGCGCTGTTAAAGACCTTGCAACAATCACAGGTCAGAAGCCCATCATTACAAAGGCTAAAAAATCTGTTGCCGCTTTCAAACTTCGTGAAGGCATGCCCATCGGCTGCAAAGTAACACTTAGAGGCGACAGAATGTATGAGTTTGCTGACAGATTAATCAACATCGCTCTTCCCCGTGTACGTGACTTCCGCGGTGTTAAGGCTAACAGCTTTGACGGCAGAGGAAACTACACAATGGGCATCAAAGAGCAGCTCATCTTCCCTGAGATAGAATATGATAAGATTGACAAAATCAGAGGTATGGACATCGTATTCGTAACAACGGCAAAGACAGATGAAGAAGCAAGAGAATTATTAAGATTATTCGGAATGCCATTCAGCAAATAAGGGAGGGAAACAAATGGCTAAGAAGTCAATGATTATAAAACAGCAAAAAGCTCCCAAGTTTTCAACAAGAGCATATACACGCTGCAGAATTTGCGGAAGACCGCATGCAGTTCTCAAAAAGTACGGAATTTGCCGTATTTGCTTCCGTGAATTAGCTTACAAAGGCCAGATACCGGGAGTTAAAAAGGCCAGCTGGTAATTAGGGAAAGGAGGAAAAACCTATGTCAATGAGTGATCCTATCGCAGATATGCTCACTAGAATCAGAAACGGAAACACAGCTAAGCATGATACAGTTGATGTTCCTTCATCAAAGATGAAAAAAGCTATCGCTGACATATTAACAAATGAGGGCTATATCAAAGGATATGAAATGATTGAGGACGGCGTTAAAGCTACAATCAGAATCAGCCTTAAATATGGTGAAGATAAAAACGAAAAAGTTATTACAGGTATCAAGAGAATTTCAAAGCCCGGTCTTCGTGTTTACGCAGGCAAAGACGAGCTTCCCAAGGTTCTCGGAGGACTTGGAACAGCTATCATCTCAACAAGCAAAGGTCTTATGACAGACAAAGAAGCTAGAAAAGCCGGAATCGGCGGAGAAGTTATAGCATTTATTTGGTAATTTATTTTATAGATAATACAGGAGGTGCAGAACATGTCACGTATAGGTAAACTGCCCGTTGCTATCCCTGCCGGTGTAGACATCAAGATTGAGGACGGCAACGTAATTACTGTAAAGGGACCTAAGGGAACTCTTACACGTAAAATGGCTGATGACATGAACATCGCAATTGAGGACGGTCAGGTAGTAGTTACAAGACCTAATGATTTAAAGAGAAGCAAATCTTTACACGGTTTAACAAGAACATTAATCAATAACATGGTCATTGGTGTTACACAGGGCTATGAAAAGACTCTTGAAATCAACGGTGTAGGTTACAGAGCTGCTAAGTCAGGCAAAAAGCTCACACTTTCACTCGGATATTCACATCCCGTTGAAATGACTGATCCCGAAGGTATCGAGACTGTAGTCGAGGGTACAAACAAGATCATTGTTAAGGGTATAGATAAAGAAAAGGTTGGACAGTTCGCAGCAGAAATCAGAACAAAACGTCCCCCTGAACCTTACAAAGGAAAAGGCATTAAATATGCTGATGAATATATCAGACGTAAAGTTGGTAAGACAGGTAAGAAATAATAAAGGAGTGAGATCCGTATGATAAGTAAGCCATCACGTGCGGCTGCCCGTGTAAAACGCCATTACAGAATTCGTAATAAAGTAAGCGGAACAGCTCAGCAGCCCAGACTGGCTGTGTTTAGATCAAACAAACACATATATGCACAGATAATTGACGACGTAGCAGGCAATACATTAGTTGCCGCATCTACACTTGAAGCAGACATCGCAAGCAAAGTAGAACATACTTCAACTGTTGAAGCTGCTAAGGCTGTAGGCGAAGCTATCGCTAAGAAGGCTATGGACAAAGGCATCACAGAAGTTGTTTTTGACCGTGGCGGATATATCTATCATGGAAAAATCCAGGCATTAGCTGAGGCAGCAAGAGAAGCCGGATTACAGTTCTAAGACAAGGAGGAAAACAAGTTGAAGAATATCGATCCTAGTACACTTGATCTTAAAGATAAAGTAGTAACTATCAACCGTGTTACAAAGGTTGTTAAAGGCGGTCGTACAATGAGATTCACAGCACTCGTTGTTGTAGGAGATGAAAACGGCCATGTTGGCTGCGGACTTGGTAAAGCAGCTGAAATTCCCGATGCTATCCGTAAGGGCAAAGAGGATGCTATGAAGAACATCGTATCCGTAGAAAGAAACGAAGTTGACAGCATCTATCACGGCATCACAGGAAAATTCGGAAGCGCAAGCGTAATGCTTATGCCCGCTCCCGAAGGTACAGGACTTATCGCTGGCGGCCCCGCTCGTGCGGTGCTTGAGCTTGCGGGAATCCGTAACATCAGAACAAAATCACAGGGTTCTAATAACAAGAGAAATGTAGTCAGCGCTACAATTCAAGGTTTAAGCCAGGTTACTTCACCTGAGAAGGTTGCTAAATTACGCGGCAAGTCAGTTGAAGAGCTCTTAGGTTAAGGAGGTATAACAATGGCCGAAGAACTTAAAATCACATTAGTAAAATCAACAATCGGCGCACTGCCGAAGCATAAAAAAACAGTACAAGCTTTAGGCTTAAAGAAGCTTAACAGCTCTGTAATCAGACAGAACAATGCTGCTACACTTGGTATGGTTAACCAGGTTAGACATCTTGTTAAGGTAGAAGAGATATAATAACAGAGGAGGTGCCAATATGAACTTAGGTGAATTAAAACCTGCATACGGCTCAAATACAAAAAGCTGGAGAAAAGGCAGAGGCCACGCTTCAGGAAACGGCAAAACAGCAGGCAGAGGTCATAAAGGACAGGGCGCCCGTTCAGGATCCGGCGGAAAAGCAGGATTTGAAGGCGGACAGATGCCACTTTACAGAAGACTTCCAAAGAGAGGCTTCAAATGCATCAACAGCAAAGAAATCATCGCTATTAACGTTGATATGTTAAATGTATTCGACAATGATACAGTAGTAGACATCGAGGCTTTAAAATCAGTAGGTCTTGTAAGTAATCCTAGAGATGGAGTGAAAATATTAGGTGTTGGCGAACTTGAAAAGAAGCTCACTGTAAAAGTTAACCAATACAGCAAATCCGCAGCAGAAAAAATTGAAGCTGCAGGCGGAAAAGCAGAGGTGATCTGATTTGTTTAAAATATTCGTCAACTCGTGGAAAGTAAAAGAGATTAGACAAAAAATACTCTATACTCTTCTTATAATCGCGATAGTAAGGCTTGGTGCTCATATCTATCTTCCCGGTATAAGTGCGACGACAGTTAAGGCATATACAGATCTGTACTCAACCGGTACACTCTACAACATAATCGCAGGAGGTTCAGGTTCCAGCTACTCAATCTTTGCATTAGGTATCGGACCTTATATCACCGCATCGATTATAATGCAGCTGCTGTGTGTTGCGATTCCCACCCTCGAACAGCTTTCCAAGGAAGGCGAGGACGGACGTCAGAAGATAAACAAGTATACACGTTATTTAACAGTAGTGCTTGCGGCGCTTCAGGGCACCGGTACTGCAATAAACTACAAATCAATGATGACAAACCCGACAACACTCAACGTTGTTATTGCGGTTTTATCACTTGTCACAGGTACAATATTTATCATGTGGCTTGCTGAACAGATTACAGCAAAGGGAATTGCAAACGGCTCATCGATACTCATCTTCGTGAATATCATTTCAAGCCTTCCCCAGGGAATTTCGGCACTGATATCCTATGCACAGGACGGCGGTACAGGAATTGCCAAGGTAATCGGAATACTTGTACTTCTCCTTATCGTTATTATTCTTATCGTAAGAGTTAACGATGCTGAAAGAAGACTTCCTGTTCAGTATTCAAACAAAATGGCCGGCAGAAGAATGAGCGGCGGAAGCAGCAGCACATTCCCCATTAAGGTTAATACAGCCGGTGTAATTTCAATAATCTTCGCTATTTCACTTCTTCAGTTCCCTGAGACAGTAGGGGGCTTTATTGCGAGCAAACCTGCTTGGCTTGAAACAGTGATAGATGTTCTTACAATGACACACCCGGTTGGTGCAGTATTATATGTAGTATTGATTCTGTTCTTCTCATATTTCTACACATCAATCGTAATTAATCCAAATGAGATTGCCGAGAACATGAAAAAGAACGGCGGCTTCATCCCAGGTATCAGACCGGGACAGCCTACAGCTAACTATATTGAGAAAATTGTAAACAGAATTACTCTTGTCGGAGCTGTATGGTTTGCAGTGCTTGCACTGGTGCCGATTGTTATGCAGTGGATATTCCAGGTAAATGTCGGCTTCGGAGGTACAACACTCATAATCGTCGTTGGTGTTTGCCTTGACATAGTTAAAGCACTTGAGTCTCAGCTTCTTATGAGACACTATAAAGGATTCTTAGACTAATCACGTCTGTTCGGGGAATGCTGAGGCATTTCCCGCAGGCGGGTAACAGTAAGTCAGTGAAGGAAGGTAAGACAATGAAATTAGTACTCATTGGCGCACCTGCCGCCGGAAAGGGCACACAGGCAGCCAGACTAGTAGAGCACTACTCAATAGCACATATCTCCACAGGCGATATGCTTAGAGAGGAAGTTGCTAAGGGAACAGAACTCGGCAATGAAGCAAAGGCTATTATGGCCTCGGGCGGACTTGTATCCGATGAAATCATCATTGCGATGGTTAAGGAACGCATTAAGCAGGATGACTGCGCAAATGGCTTTATTCTCGATGGTTTTCCTCGTACAGTTGTTCAGGCTGAAAAGCTTGATGAAATGGTTGCATTAGATAAGGCGGTTTATATAAATGCGCCTGATGATGTTATGCTTGAGAGATTAACAGCTAGACAAACTTGCCCCAAATGCGGAGCTACTTACAACAAACTTTTCCTGCCTCCCAAAACAGCAGGTATCTGCGACAAATGCGGAGAGGCTCTTACACAGCGTAAGGACGATACTGTTGAAGCGGGAAAGGCTCGTCTTGCAACATTCCATGAACAGAGCGAACCCCTTGTTGACTACTACGGCAAAAAGGGAATTGTTCTCGAGGTGGACGGAACAGCTGCTATAGACGATATCACAAAAGCTATTATAGAAGGCTTGGGTGAGGAGTAAACAATGGCGATAACAATTAAGACACAAGATCAAATACAGAAGATGCGTGTTGCCGGAGGCATACTCATCGACTTAATAGATATTCTTGAAGGAATGATTAAGCCGGGAATTACAACAGATGAGCTTGACAAGGTTGCCGAGGACTTCATAAAGAGCAAAGGAGCTTATCCGTCATTTCTTGGATACGGCGGATTCCCCAAAACACTTTGCACATCGGTTAATGAAGAGATCGTACATGGCATACCGGGCTCAAGAAAGCTGAAAAACGGCGATATCATCAGCATCGATATGGGAGCCTTCATAAACGGTTATCACGGCGACTGCGCCAGAACATACGGTGTAGGCCAGATAAGCGAGGAGGACCAGAAGCTTATCGATGTAACAAGAGAAAGTTTTTTTGAAGGAATTAAATTTGCAAAAGCTGGCAATCATTTATATGAAATTTCGGCCGCAGTACAGGCCTATGCTGAGTCATACGGCTTCGGCGTAGTCAGAGATTATGTCGGCCACGGAATTGGCAGACAAATGCATGAGGATCCGGCAATCCCCAACTATAAACAGCCGGGCAGAGGCCCCAAGCTGCAAAAGGGCATGGTTTTAGCCATAGAGCCGATGATAACGGCAGGTTCATATAAATGCAGGGTACTTAGCGATGGATGGACAGCAGTAACCAGAGATGGTTCAAATGCGGCGCATTATGAGAATACTGTTCTTATAACGGATGGTGAACCTGAACTGCTTACCTTTAAGAAATAAGCTGAGGTGGACAGAAATGGAGTACACCGTAGGACAGGTGGCATACTCAAAGAGCGGTCACGACAAGGGAGATGCTTTCGTAATCTTTGATGCTGAAGGCGAATATGTTTATCTTGTTGACGGAAAGAACCGCAGAATTGAGAAGCCAAAAAAGAAGAAATTAAAACATGTCCAATTTACTAACTATATCGATTATGAGCTTCAAGCTAAAATCATGCACAGAGAACAGCTTCTCGACAGTGATTTTGCAAAGGCAATTAAAAAATATAGTAGTCAAAACAGAGCAAAGTGAGTTAAGGAGGTTCTTAGATTGTCAAAAGACGATGTAATTGAAGTAGAAGGAACCGTAATAGAAAAATTACCAAATGCTATGTTTCAGGTTGAGCTTGAAAACGGACATAAGATTTTAGCACATATCTCCGGAAAGCTTCGTATGAACTTTATCAGAATTCTTCCGGGAGACAAAGTATTGGTTGAAATGTCGCCGTATGATCTTGCAAAGGGCAGAATCATTTGGCGAGCTAAATAAGGAAGGAGCGATCACAATGAAAGTAAGACCGTCTGTAAAACCTATGTGTGAAAAATGCAAAGTAATTAAAAGAAAAGGTCATGTTATGGTCATTTGTGAAAATCCCAAACATAAACAGAGACAGGGCTGATATCTTTAATTAATCATGGGTTGAGAAGGAGCATGAAGCCTTCAAACCAAAATAGTTTTTTAGCTGTCGGGCGGCTGACGGACACTTATCAGACTGAACTGTATGGGGTTCGTACCGATGGATTAAAATAAATCAAGTTTTTTGATTTAAAATTAAAAGGTGTGGACAAATAGCGCATATCGTGATATAATAAATAATATGAGAAAAGT
>JAJQDF010000310.1 GCA_021202325.1 Clostridiales bacterium
GTTTGACTTAAGAATACAAATTAGTTTTTATTATAATTCTTAAGTCAAACTGCGACGGAGCGTATCAATAAAACAAAGTTTTATTGGTTGCGACCATTAAGCCAATGTTTCAATGATTTTATGGAACATTGGTTTTTACTGCCATCAATAAGATAAAATTTTCAAAATTAATCAAGTATTAATCCAAAAGTTAATCTTACACAATAGTTATTATTTTGACAAGGTTTATTTGATATGTTATTATTATTTAATGTAATAACATAACTATAGGCTAACAAATTAGTGAAGGAGAGAGAAAGAATGGGATACAAAAGCGATATTGTAATTACTTAGGAAACAGAGACTGAGTCTATTGGAAAGACAGCGGAGATAAAGGAAAATCCTAAGATGCTGCAGATGTTAAAAGCTATCTAAATATTAAAAGAATTTAAGAGGGAGGTATAATTACATGAGAAAAATTACAGTACCCGAGGTTAGGGCCACAAAAACAAACGGCAGAAAGTTCACTCTTATAACATGTTATGATTACACAACAGTCACAATTGTTGAAAAAAGCGACATAGAGATGATACTTGTCGGCGATTCCCTCGGAATGACAATGCTTGGTTATGACGGAACAGTAGGCGTTACGCCCGACGACATTATCAACTATGGAAAAGCAGTCAGAAGAGACGCTCCGACAACCTTCATCATTGGAGATATGCCCTTTGGCTACTACAACGAATCCATTGAACAGGGTATCCACACAGCCAACCGTTTCATGAGAGAAATCGGCTGCGATTGTATCAAGCTTGAAGGCGGCATTCGTTCGGCAGCAGTTGTAAAGGCTATTGTTGATGCCGGAATTCCTGTTTGCGGCCATATCGGTCTTACACCGCAGAGTTCATCTAATATGGGCGGATTCAAGGTACAGGGCAAGAGCATGGATGCTGTTGAGGCACTTCTTGCCGATGCAAAAGCCATTGAAGCAGCCGGCGCATTTGTTATCTTGATTGAAGGCGTACCTAGAAGCGTATGTAAATATATCAGAGAAAATATAAACACTCCTATAATCGGAATCGGTGCAGGCAGTGATTGCGAAGGCCAGTGCCTCATTATGCATGATATGCTCGGATATACCGAATGGGTTCCTAAATTTGCTAAGAAATATGCAAACCTTGGCCCCCAGATACTCGATGCATTCAATACATTCCATCAGGAAGTTGTAGACGGAGCGTTCCCGACACCCGAATATTCATACAACACAAAGGTAGAAGGACTTGAATAATTGCTATTGTTATTAAACGTACGGTTAAAAAAGAATATAAACCATAAAATATTAAGGCGCTGATCTTTTTCAGCGCCTTTTTACGTCTAAAAGCTATATTAACCAACGTTTCTATGACCATTATTATTAATTCAGTCATACTTTAAAATCATCCCAAATTCATCTGTGACTATATTCCAAATTTCAGTCATATGTTTAAAACTTACAAAACCTTTATTTATCAAGCCTTGCGCCCTCTTTCTGTACCACAAGGGAGGCTATTCTATTGGCTTCTGTAAGACTTACTGTTATATCTTTTCCAAGCATTCTCTGGGCTATGTATGTACCGATATGGGAATCTCCGGCGCCTATTGTGTCCACTACCTCAGCTTTAAAGGCCTCACAGGCGTACCAGTTTCCGCATTTATCAAGGCAAAAGCTTCCGTTGTCTCCATCAGTTATTATCACATCATTTTCCGTCAGCTCAAATAGCTTGTCTGCCGCTTCTCTTATTGTTTCAGTGCCGGTAAATGTAGTGGCTTCTCTTTTATTTACATGGAGTATGGGGTTCAGTGAAAATATTCTGTTCATCTTATATTTTTCGATTTCGTTTATTCTAGGCCCCGGTGCAAAATAAAACGGAATTTTGGATTCACTCAAAAAGTCAATTATTACATCCCCTGTAGGCTCCTCAATCTCAAGACCGCAAATATAGGCACAGGCAAATTCATCTTTGTCCAGTGCATCGAACCATTCTTTTTTAAATCTGTATTCGGTGCCATGGTCGCAAATAAAGCTACGCTCACCGCCGTCCTCAACAAGACAGTAGAGTAGCAGCAGCCATTGGGCTCATCAGGGTTTATATCGGCTCTGTTTACACCCATTTCATTGGTATGCTTTCTTATATAGTCGGCATAGATTCCAGTGCCGGTTGCCGAAAAAAGCAGATACGGCACATCCCAATATGCTATGGCCTGGGACACATTGAATGCACAGCCGCCCAGCGACATTTTTTGTCCCCTTACATTTATGTCAGCCCCTGTTGTGGGAAGTATGTTCAGTCTTATTATTATGTCAACTACAGTTGAGCCTATTACTAATACCTTCTTCATAAGTTCTCCTTTATACTTTATAATAATTATATAACTTTTACTTGGCTTACTTTTTGAAACTCAGCCGTTTTTGCAATTACTGACATATAAAATTTTACAACGAATAGCCCCATACGTCAAATATAGTTTTTAAAATCACTCTACTTTCCGTAGGTTGCCTAATTCTTCTTAACATGTTATTCTGTTTTCGTAAGGAGGGTATTCCATAT
>JAJQDF010000024.1 GCA_021202325.1 Clostridiales bacterium
ATATTTATAGTTTTGTTGTATATTACATGAAAAAGGCGCAGAATTTTAATCTGCACCTGATAATTATATATATTATTGTGTACATTCCCTGGATATGTTCAGCAGTAACCCCATCGATGCCATGGTAACCACCAGCGATGTTCCTCCATAGCTAATGAAGGGCATAGGCATGCCTGTGTTCGGCATGGAGTTAGTAACAACAGCAATGTTAATAATTACCTGTATCGCTATCATTGTCGTTACGCCCGTGGCCACATAGGAGCTGTATTTATCCTTGGCTGTCATGGCTATTTTTATTCCCCTCCATATGAGAAGCGTAAACAGCACTATGACGACTATGGCGCCAACAAGGCCCAGTTCCTCGCATATAATCGCAAATATAATATCGTTGTAGCTCTCCGGTATGAACGTCTTCTGCCGGCTTTGGCCTATTCCCAAACCAAAGAGTCCGCCCGAAGCAACAGCATACAGCGACTGTATTATCTGATATCCTGTATCACTGGGGTCGCTCCATGGATCCAACCATCCTGTGATACGTGAAATTCTGTACGGCTCTATCACTATCATCACTATAAAGGCAGCAATTCCGAGCAACCCGAAAACAACAAAGTTAGACATTTTGCTGCTGGCAACAAACATTATCATAAGTCCTACAATCATTACGACAATTCCTGTGGAAAGGTTCTCCGTAGCAATCAGTCCGAAGGTGATAATTACTGGCAAAGCACATAGTATAAACGTCATAAAATTGCCATTTAGATAACGCCGGTTTCGTATGACATGCCCGCTCATGAATATGATTATTATAAACTTGGCAAACTCCGACGGCTGTACCGATGTTCCAAAAAACTCCAGCCATCTCTGCGAACCCTTTGTCGCAACGCCGAGTACAAGCACAGCAGCCAGAACAACGACAATCACCATATATGCAAGCCTTGATATTCTTCTGAAAAACTCGGTGTTTATGCTCATACAGCCTACCATTGCCGCCAAGCCCACCACAGCCCATCTGAGCTGTCTTCTCAGGAAGAAAAACTTATCGTTTCCGAACTTTGCCTCGGTCATAGCATAGTAGTAGCTTGACGAAAATATCATGACCAATCCGAACATGACCAGTATAAGCACCAATATAAGCACCGTATAGTCTATTCCCCTAAAGGGATGCCGATTGATAAGGTTCCTCAGATAGAGCTTGCTCCTGTCGGGAATATCTCCATCATCTTTTTTATTCAGTTGGTATACGTTGCCGTTTCTTTTTTTATAGTCGGCCATGTTTTACCTCCTGTAAACTTATATGCTTAATAAGCTTTTATTTCCTTACAAGCTCCTTGAAAATTCTGCCTCTCTGCTCGTAATCCTCGAACATTCCCCAGCTTGCGCAGGCCGGCGAAAGAAGCACGCAGTCACCCTCAGAGGCCGAAGCCTTGCATTTATCTATACATTCCTCAAAGGTATCGGCAAACTCATAATCTTTGAAGCCGTATTTATCACAGCATTCTGCTATTTTAGGCGCCGTAACGCCTATAAGCACCAATTTTTTAACTCTGCCATTGAAAAGCTCTACCCACTCGTCATAGTCGGAGCCCTTGTCGTAGCCGCCGCCGATAAGCACTATGGGCTTTTTCATGGCAAGGACGGCTCTTATGGATGCATCTGGATTTGTTCCCTTTGAATCGTTATAATAATCGACACCGTCAAATGTTCCGCAGTACTCAATTCTGTGTTCAACGCCGTTGAAATCTCTGAGAACCTCTCTTATGTTCTCCAAACCAACTCCGGCGCAAAGGGCGCAGGCCGCAGCTGCCATGACATTCTCATAGTTATGTACGCCGAGAATTTTAAGTTCGTTTACATTTATCAAATCCTCGTTGATACCGTTCCATTTAATATGTATATTTTCGCCGTCAAGGTATATTCCCTCATCGAGCTTTTCTGCGCTTGAGAAAAAGAATACTTTGCCCTTGGTTTTGTCTGCCATTTTCATGCAATATTCATCATTCTTATTGAGTATTGTAAAATCATCCGCCGTCTGGTTACCGAATATTTTTTCCTTTGTGGCAACATAGTTTTCCATGGTCTTATGTCTGTTCAGGTGATCCGGAGTAATGTTGAGAACAGCCGATATATGGGGCTTAAATTCCCATGCGGTTTCAAGCTGGAAGCTGCTTATTTCGGCGCAGACATAGTCGTCCTTTTTGAGGGATAAAACCTTTTCTGAGTAAGCCACGCCTATATTTCCGACAACCGCCGTATTTTTATATTTTTTCTCAAGCAGAAGTCCCGTAAGCGTAGTCGTAGTTGTTTTTCCATTTGTGCCAGTTATGGCACATACCGGGCAGGGAGTAAGCGTGTAGGCCAGCTCCACCTCGCTTATGACCTTTACGCCATTTTCTACAGCCTCTTTAACAAAGGGCAGGTCGCAGGGCACTCCGGGGCTCAGCACCGCATAGTCAAATTCCTTTATAATAGAATCCGGATTGGCTCCGGCATATATTTTTATTCCTTCTTTTTTATAGCCTTCAATGTCATGGAGCTTCATAAGAGCATCCATAGGCTTCATATCCTGAAGTGTAACGTCCGCTCCCATTGAGGCAAGCATTTTTGCAGCGGCAATGCCGCTTCTGGCCATTCCGCACACAATTATTTTTTTACCGGTATAATTCATAGTTAATAACATCCTTTCAGCATCAGAACATTCCCTCGGTTCCAAGGAACGCTATAAGGCAGGCAATCGCTGTCACAATGTAGAATACTCTTACGACCTTTGTCTCTTTCCAGCCGCACATTTCAAAATGATGATGAAGCGGCGCCATCTTGAACACACGCTTCTTTGTCTTTTTATAGACCGTAACCTGTATTGCCACCGAAAGAGTTTCCACAACATATATTATTCCTGCTATAAGTATGAACAAAGGCATCTTAAGCAGTAAAGCAACCGAAACGACAAATCCTCCCATAGCAAGGGATCCTGTGTCGCCCATGAATACCTTTGCAGGATATGAATTGAATATCAAAAAGGCCAAAAGTCCGCCTGCCATTGCTCCGCCAACCGTAACTATTCCGCTGCCGGCCGCATAGGCACACAATGTAAAGAAGGCCGTAACTATAAGTGTTACTCCGTCTGAAAGACCGTCAAGGCCGTCCGTCAGGTTTACTCCGTTTACCGTGGCGAGCATAGCAATTATGCAAAACGGAACATAGAGCACAACGCCCATATGCCACAGTTTTCCGCCCATAAAGGGAATATATATATCAGTTCCCTTTGTTGCCACAAGATATATTGCAAAAAGAACTGCCACAATAAGCTGGCCTGCGATTTTCTGCTTGGGTGTCAAGCCGAGAGAACGCTTTTTTGCAATCTTTATATAGTCGTCCAAGAAGCCTACCACACCGAACCCCAATGTTACAAGAATTACAGCCACTGCATCAAGGCTTGGCTTCATCACCAATGCGGCAATGGTCATTGCCGCCAAAAACGATATTCCACCCATTGTCGGCGTACCGTTCTTTTGAAGGTGGCTCTGCGGCCCGTCGTCGCGGACTGTCTGACCGAATTTCAGCTTATGAAGAAACGGTATAAGTATCGGACATATAAGCACGCCCAAAACAAAAGCTATTATTAACGCATAAATTCCATCTTTTAACAAACTCATTTGTATTACTCCTCTTTAACTCACATGCCTGCAAATCAGGCATCATCATAAATGAAAACCTCAAAGCTTCTTAAAATAATCGGCTATTTCTTTAAACCGCATACTGTGAGATGCCTTTATAAGCACTGTGCCCTCCGGAACATATCCCGATGAAATAAAGTCCTCAACCGTATCGAAGTGGCTTACCCCTTTCATTCCTGCTCCGACAGCCGCCTCATATATATTTAGCGAAGCCTTTCCTATGGCTATCAAACTGTTTACTCCCTTGGCGGCGGCGTAAAGGCCGACCTCCCTGTGCATATCATCGGAAAACTCTCCAAGCTCCAGCATGTCGCCCAAAACGGCGCATTTCTTTCCTCCGCAGGAAGCCAATACATCTATGGCCGCCTTTGTCGATATCGGATTGGCATTATACGAATCGTCTATCAGAACCGCCCCGTTTGAAAGCTCAAAGCGTTCCATTCTCATGCCTGTCGGAGTGAAGTTCTCCAATCCCCTTTTAATACTTTCGTTGTCCATATTTCTTATTATGCCAACCGCAGCAGCCGCCATAGCGTTATATACCATATGCTTTCCCGGTACGGAAAGCATCGTATCAAAGGCACCCTTTGGCGTATGGATAGTACACTTTACTCCATCAATGCCCAAAAGCTCTATGTTTTCCGCCCAAATTTCGCAGTCATCGGTTGTTCCGTACCACATGACAAACACATCATCGGGAAAGCCGTATTCCCTTTCCCTACCGTGTATTTTAGAGAGCATATCGTCGTCGGCATTTAGTACCGCACAGCCTCCGCTTTTTATATGGGGAAACATCTCGCATTTTGCCCTGAGTATTCCTTCTCTGGAGCCCAGATTTTCAATATGGGACACTCCCACATTTGTTATAACGCCAACATCAGGCTTTACCGTATCGGCCAGAACATCAATCTCGCCTTTATGGTTCATTCCAATCTCAACAACTGCGGCTGTATGCTCCTTTTCAAGGGAAAACAGCGTTATGGGTACGCCTATATCATTATTGAAATTTCCGTTGGTCTTAAGCACATTAAAGCTTTCGGAAAGCACACCTGAAATTATATCCTTAGTCGTAGTCTTTCCTACGCTTCCTGTCACCGTGGTAAAAGGAATGTCAAAAAGCGTTCTATAGCCTCCTGCCATTTTCAGGAATGCCTTTCTTGTGTCATCGACAAGGATTAGGCTTTTTCCCTCCGGCACATCGGCCTTCACTTGGCTCAGTACGCAGACAGCGCCCATATCCCATGCCTTTTCTATAAAGCTGTGGCCGTCGAATTTTTTCCCTTTTATGGCCGCAAAAAGGCTTCCGTCTTTGACGTTCCTTGAATCCGTTGTTATGTATTTTATTTCATTCTCGCTTCCAATAAGGCTGCCGCCGGCAAATTCGGCCGCCAGCCCTGTTCCAATAGGTATCATTCGTTATCTCCTTATGCTTTCGCATGCCTTCTTTATTTCTTCCGCATCGTCGAAATGTATTGTCCTGTCGGCAAATATCTGATAATCCTCGTGGCCCTTTCCGGCGACAATTACAACATCGCCTTTCTTAGCCATTCTTATCGCCTCATTGATGGCTTCCCTTCTGTCAATTATCTTGTGATAAGGGCATTTTGTAGGTATTATTCCAACCTCTGTGTCATCAATTATTGCTTTCGGATCTTCTGTTCTAGGATTGTCGCTTGTAATAATAGCGAAATCGGAACGCTTTCCAACTGCCTCTGCCATCAGCGAACGTTTTGTTCTGTCACGGTCTCCGCCGCAGCCGAATACCGTTATTATCCTTCCCTTGGCAAACTCGTGCGCCGTATCAAGTATGTTCACAAGGCCGTCGGGAGTGTGCGCATAGTCAACGATAGCCGTAATTCCCAAATCATTGGGTATGGACTGGAACCTTCCCGCAACACCCTTATTAATGGAAAGTCCCTCTATAATATCATCCATGCTTATGCCGTTCAAAAGGCAGGCTCCTATGGCGCCGAGCGAATTATAAATACTGAATCTACCAGGTATATTCAGCTTAACGGGATACTGCTTACCTTCATAGTCCAAAGTATAGTTTACGCCTTCAGCTGTTATGGATATATTTTCGGCACGAAGATCTGCATCCTCATGGTCGATGCCTGTAGTTAACACTTTGCCTGCAGCAACTCTCTTCATATATTTTCCGGCCTCATCGTCCATGTTTATAACCGATTTTTCGGCCATTGAGAACAGTATGCCCTTAGCCTTCATGTAGTTGTCCATTGTTTTATGGAAATCCAAATGATCCTGTGTCAGGTTAGTAAACACAGCAGTTGAATATTTTACTCCGGCTACCCTGTCCAGTGCCAGTGAATGACTGGAAACCTCCATTATTGCATGGGTTACGCCATCATCGGCCATTTCGGAAAAAAGCTCCTGGAGCTCAAGGCTTTCCGGCGTAGTCCTCTCAGCATGGATTTTTTTATCTCCTATCATATTTCCTATTGTTCCGACAACACCGGTTTTATATCCTAATCGGTCAAGGATAGTTTTTATCAAATATGTGGTCGTAGTCTTTCCGTTTGTTCCGGTAACGCCTATGACATTCATTTTTTCCGACGGATAATCATAATAGGCCGCCGAAATAAGCGCCAGAGCCTTTCTCGTATTTTCGGTAATAATAACCGTGATGCCGTCTTTGTCCATACCATCAGCCATATGCTCGGCTACGATTACCGAAGTTCCCTTTTCGACTGCAGACTTGGCATATTTATGTCCGTCTGTCTGGAACCCGGAAACGCATACAAACAAATCGCCCTCTTCAACGGCTTTTGAGTCGTATTTTACTTCTTTCACTTCCGTTTCAAGGGAACCGCTCTTTATTTCAAAATCTATATTTTTAACAAGCTGTTCAAGCTTCATCCTAAAAACCTCCCCTATAAATTCGGTTTCTATAACTAATCAATTATATCACAGCAAATTTACAATGTAAATAACTGCCTGCCATGAAAGTTTACTTTGTAAAAGTGAACTTTAAGTATCAGTTTTCGCTCACACCGGCAGTCTCTGTTTTCGGTATATTCAGATAGGGAAGTATATTAGAAAGCAGGTCATTCATAACCGGTCCGGCAACGCTTCCGCCATAGTAATTGCCTTGCGGCTCATCTATAAGCACAAGCGCCATAACCGTAGGGTTGTCAGCCGGCGCAAAGGACATAAAGCTGGCAATATATTTGCCGCTTCCCCTGGGAAGCTTTTGGCTTGTGGCCGTTTTTCCGCCAATGCGGTAGCCCTCCACCTGCGCTTTATTGCCGGTTCCTTCCGCCACTACTGACTCAAGTATTTCTCTCATTTGGGCACTTGTTTCCTCGCTTATTACCGTATCTCCCTCCGGCCATTCAAATGTATTCAATATAAATCCGTTGTCGTCCTCCGTCCTTATGGCAAAATGCGGCGTGATAAGCCTTCCGCCGTTTACTACAGCGGCCGCCGCCCTGAGAAGCTGTATGGGCGTAATCTGAAATGTCTGTCCGAAGCTCATTGTTGCCAGCTCGACAGGGCCTATGTCCTCCTTATCGTGAAGTATGCCTACGGCCTCGCCGTTCAAATCTATGCCCGTCTTTTCGTTGAATCCGAATTTCACCATATAGTCGTAAAATGTCTCGGCGCCTATTCTTTCGGCCACTTGCATGAATACCGGATTGCAGGAATTCCTTACGCCTTCGGCAAATGTCTGTGTGCCATGGGTTCTGGGGTACCGCCAGCATTTAATCTGTCTGCCGCCCACAGTGAGCGAGCCTGTGCAAGTAAATGTGCTGTCCGGTGTAATAACTCCTTCCTCGAGTCCGGCGGATGCTGTGACTATTTTGAATGTACTGCCTGGCTCATATGTATCATTTATGGCTTTATTTCTCCACATTTGGTTCAAATAGTCGTTCTGTTCCTCGGCTGTGAATGTATCCCACATAACCGCCAGTTCTTCATCGTTTATTGTAAATGGATCGTTCAGGTCAAATGTCGGATAATTAGCCATAGCATATATTTCACCGTTTTGCGGGTTCATAACTATAATAAGTCCGCTCTTTACATCCTTAGCCTCCACTGCGGCCTGAATTTCCTGCTCTGCAAACTGTTGTATCACCACATCTATGCTTGTAACTAGGTTTTCACCGTCCATTGGCTCCACTCTCTCCTCAGCATCGCTTACACGCAATCCCTTTGAATCGGTTTGAACAAGTATTTTTCCTGCTTCTCCCTTCAGATACTCTTCGTACTTGCTTTCCAGTCCTATTATTCCCTGATTGTCTTTGCCCACAAAGCCAATTACATTAGCCGCCAGTGTTGAATAGGGATATGTACGCTCAACATCCTCATCTATCATCACTCCGGGAAGTCCAAGCTCCCTTATTTTTGCCGCCGTTTCGTTATCCACCTTTGTCTTTATTCTTTTCAGTGCTACGTTTTCCTCTATATCCTCCAATACATCCTCGTATTCAAGCTCAAGTATTTCGGAAAGCGCCTTTGCCGTTTCCTCTGCATTTTCAATCTGGGCATGTATTACCGATATGGAGCTTACCGATTCGGTCAGAGCAATTCCCACACCGTTTCTGTCCAATATACTGCCTCTCTTTGGTGTAATAAGCCTGTCTCTCGTCTGCTGTTCATATGCCTGCGGCTGGTAATCGTCGGCCTTGGTAAGCATCAAATATCCCACTCTCACCACCAAAACAATTAGGCAGGCACTAAATATAACCAACGCCAATAAAAGCCGTTTTCTTCCTCTATATGTCAGCTTATCCACGCAATCACCTCAGCGTATTATCTTTTTAAATATATGCTTTCGGCCTCTTTCATATGTAATACATAAAAAATGCGGAAAGTCTGAATTAGGCTCTCCG
The DNA here is from genome assembly GCA_021202325.1 of Clostridiales bacterium. Classification (GTDB taxonomy): domain Bacteria; phylum Bacillota; class Clostridia; order Lachnospirales; family Anaerotignaceae; genus Metalachnospira. The sequence goes on from JAJQDF010000024.1 coordinate 8,528, forward strand.
CATTTTAAAAACGGAAACCCGAGCGGATTTCCGTTTAACCTTTTTACTTTATATATATTACTCTGTCTTTAGTAAGTGAAATCTTAGATTCAAGCTCGCTGGAGCTTTCGGCTATTCCTCTAATATCAATATCCCACCATGTTGTGTCCACATCGTTATTTCCGTAGGAATGTACAACAGGGGTTTCCTCAACCTTCATGTCTCTGTCAGTAATAGTAAATGTAACTGTACCGCTGGCATTCTCCGTAAATGAAATTCTGATAGGAACCAGTCCATAGTTATCAGCGGTAATCATAATAGCCTGCGTACCGCCGTATACTCCCCACTGGCAGTCTATGGCACTTTCAAAATCATAGGAAATATCAAATACTCCGCTGGCATTCTCGCTGTAGTCAACCGGTATAACAAGCATGCCCTTGTCGCCCACATAGAGCTTTTCGTATTCGTCATTGGATCTGTCAACCACAAACAATCCGTTGTCAGCTTCGATTGTTCTTTGGTTATCCACAATCTCGTTTAAAATATCCTTATAGTAAAGTCCCTTGCCGACAAGCATATCATTGAAGTTTGTCAGCGCCTTTTCCTTGCTGTCCACAACACGAATATTTATATATGTCTTAGCATATCCGCTGCTCTCAAAGCCTTCATAGTAAAGCTTAATTCCTGCCGTACCTCTAGATTCTGCATGAATAAATACTGCTTTTTGTCCGTCCAGATAGCCTTCCTGCACTAAACATATGTCTTCATCATCCTCGTCAAGATCCACAACCATAGCCTTTGTCGGATCGCAGTTGATGGGAACAACTATGTCTTCTCCCGACTTCAGATAAACTGTAGTAATTTCAGCTTCCGGAGCCTCGGAATAATCGCTGTTGTAATCAGCCTTCGCAGCCACAGCCGAATAAACCGAAACCGTTCTTGTCATTTCATTCCATGTAATGTCTATGTCAAGTCCCTCGGAAACAGCCCTCAGCGGAACATATATCCTATCGTCCGAAATAATGGGCTCAACCGGTATTTCTTCAATTTCATCGCCGACAATCATAGTCTTTACGCCTTCGGTAAAGCTAAGCACCGTTGAACCGTCATTTATTGTAACGGTTTTGTTTTCGTCATCCCAAACAACCTGGCAGCCCAGTCTTTCGGCAATAAATCTTATCGGAACCATCGTGTAGCCCTCGTAAATTTTCGCCGAAGCATCGACAATTTCCTTGCCGTTTACATAAATACTTGCGTTGGAATTAACAACCTCGCCGCCATATACTGAAACCGACATAAGCATAACAGCTGTGCCGATAATAAAACTCTTTCCAATACCCCTCATATCGAAACCTCCCACTGAAATAAGAGAATAATTAAATCCGTTGTAAGGGCCTAATAACCCTATATACATTTTACTTCAAAGTTCTACATTATTCAAGAATTTTCCTCACATATTTTTAAAAGTTTTATTGTTCGTTTTCATTATTGCCATAAGCTGTTGTGCCATTCATTTTTTATTCTTGACAATTTGTATTTTTCCGATATAATTGTATATGCAATTATTGTATATACAACTTTTTGACTGGAGGAATAATAATGGAAAACAATAATAACAGCCGTATAAAGCTATCATCTGTCTTGCTTATCATAAGTGCATGTTATTTATATATGATTGCATGCGGTATAAAAAATAATTTCGGAATTATGCTATCATCTATAGTAGAAAACACAGGTCTTGCCTTTGCATCGGTCAGCTTTGTGCTTGCTGTAGGTCAATTATGTTTCGGCATAACTCAGCCAATATTCGGTCTTGTTGCAGATAAAATCGGCAATAAGTTTACTTTGATTATAGGAATCATCTGTACGGCAGCCGGTGTGGCACTTATACCATTTTGCAAATCAGCACTATCTCTCATGCTCGTTCTTGGAATACTGCTTCCCGGCGGCATAGGCGCTATATCCTTTGGTATGCTTATGAGCACCATAACCCCAAGGCTTCCAGAAAGCATAAGAACAACAGCTTCGGGAATAGTAAACGCATCCAGCGGCATAGGAAATACTCTGCTCACTCCGGTAATAAGCTTATCCATTGCCGCCGGCGACCTGCTTCTTGGAATGTCGGTTCTTACGGTACTTTCAATAATAATGATACCCTTTACACTTATTATGTTTAGAAATTCAGGCGGACAAAAAGAAACGACAGTTAAAGAGAAAGCTGATAAAACCAGTACCCGTGAACTTTTTAAACAGGCATCCAAAAACAGAGACTATATATTTATAACTCTTAGCTTCTTCACCTGCGGTTTTCATATGGCACTCATTACAAATCATCTTCCCACTCAGATAGCAGCGTATGGCTATTCACAGGCAGAAGTATCCGGCGCTTTCTCAATTTACGGCGTTGCAACAGTCATAGGCGCCCTTATCAGCGGTATGCTTTGCTCTAAATTACGAATGAAAAATGTACTTGGAAGCCTTTATCTTTTGAGGCCAATATCATTTATATTATTCTTTATACTGCCAAAGTCTATGCTCGTTATCTGTGTATATGTTTTCCTTCTGGGCTTTACCGGTTCATCCACCGTTACGCCAACATCCGGAATATGCGGAAAACTGTTTGGTCCGAGAGGAATGTCCATATTTTTCAGCTTTGCCTTTCTTGTACATCAGATAGGCTCTTTCCTCTCTGCTTGGCTGGGCGGTGTTTGCTTCGAAGCCATGGGGAATTACTCGCTGATATGGATAGTAGATGCTGTATTATCTTTCTCTGCCGCAATGCTCAGCTATAATGTCAGAGAAAAGAAAATTGATGCCGCTAACATCGCTGATGCAAACTCTTGACAGTTTTTTATTGCACAGCTAAAATAGTTGTATACACAACATAAAACAACTGTCCGGAGGAAAAGCAAATGGATAAACAATATCTGCCATGTTTTTGTATGACCGCAAGGCGAGCCGCCGGTTCTCTCACATCATGCTACGACAAGCTGCTTGCCGATGAAGGAATTACAATAACCCAATTTTCTCTTATGATTAATATAAAATCTGCTAAAACAACAAATATTACAGAACTGACAAAGAAAGTCAAGCTTGACAAAAGCACCCTTACCCGCACTCTCGCACCGCTTATTGAGGAAGGCTATATTCATTCCGAACGGGGAGAAAGCCGCAGAGAAGTTATACTTTCCCTTACAGAAAAGGGACAGCAAAAAACGGCCGATACGTTTCCTAAATGGCGTGCTCTCCAAAAGAAAATGGAAGAATATCTCGGCGGCGAGGATGAAGCATGGGACTTTGTGAATAAGCTCATTGCCTTACAGCAGCTTAAATACGATGATATCTTTTGATAGCATAAAATTAATTCTATAGATCTCATAAAAGGGATGTCCCAATCAGGCATCCCTTTTACTTTCAGTTGTTAATATCTATTTGGCACATCTTCATTGTTTCCAATGCTGCCTCATGGGTTTTTGGTGTTACACCGGCACAGCAGGAAGCATCAACGGAAATTGTCACCTCCGGCATTTTTGCCTTAAGCAGAAGAGCATTTGACACAACGCAAATATCGGTGCAAAGTCCAACAAGCTCTATCTCAATGTTCTCTTTGTAATGCCTTGCAAAAAGTATATCGGCAAGGTCAGTACTTGCAAAGCAGGGCTTATCGATGATTCTTGCATCGGACAGTGCCTCGGCTACTTCCTTTCTTATCTGCCAGCCCGGTGTGCCCTTAACGCAGTGTATAACCGGCAGATGCTTTCCTTCGTTGGTTTCAAGATAGTTCTCGGAGTGAGTGTCCCTTGTGGCGTATATATTTTTGGGCTCATAGCATTTTATTTTTTTCACAACATTTTCAACTATGGCCTGCGCCTCTTTTGTTCCAAGCGCTCCGTCTATGAAATCATTCTGCATATCTACGATAACAAGTATTTTTTCCTTTTCCATGATGTCCCCTCCCATAACGTCCTAAATCTTGAATCAGTAAACAATGTTCATTAATGTAAGTCCTCTGGGGCCGGCGGTTTTGCCTGCCCTGCTTCTGTCCTTTGAATTTATAATGTCCTCTATTTCATCCGGTTTTATTTTACCGATTCCCACATATATAAGCGTACCGGCTATTATTCTGACCATATTGTAGAGAAAGCCGTTTCCCGTCACCCTTAATACGATGAAGTCCCCTTCCTCGGCCACAGAAATATCGTATATTTCTCTTACAGTGGTTTTCGAACTGTTGCCCGATGCGCAGAAAGCCTTAAAGTCATGCTTGCCCAAAAAAGCCTTGGCCGCTTCTGCCATCTTCTCAACATCGAGCTTAGTCTTCACATGCTCGCTGTAATTTCTGTACATGGGATTCCTAAATGGGCTGTTGTATATTTTGTATTCATAGGTTTTTCTGAGTGCCCTGAATCTCGGATTGAAGTCGGCTTCAACCTCTTCGGCGGCAGTAACAACAATATCCTCCGGCATATGGGAATTTATCGCCATGGGCAATCTTTGCGTAGGGATAGTCGTTTCCACATCTATTACGGCTCTCTGTCCCACAGCATGAACCCCTGCGTCGGTTCTGCTGGCTCCAATGCAGTTTATATCTTTTATAAAAAGCTTTCCGCAGGCCCAATCGACTTCTCCCTGAACCGTTCTTAAATATTCATCTTTTTGTCTCTGCCAGCCGCAAAAATTCGTACCGTCATATGATATTGTCAGTAAAATTCTTTTCATAGTATGATCCTAATGGCTATAAGTGCCGCAAAATATATTATAAAAATAGTGATGAAATTCTCACATGGCTTTATCCATGTGATCA
>JAJQDF010000124.1 GCA_021202325.1 Clostridiales bacterium
GATATGTACCGTCCTGAATTTTTCTAAATATTAAAACTGGTGTTTCATTGCTTCCAGTCCGACAAATGCCGATGTAGATGTAACAATGGTTTTTCCTGTGTTTTTGGAAACTCCGGTGGCTGTCATGCTTATTATTCTTTTGCCCCAGGATTCAACCTTTGCGGTTATAAGAAGTGTGTCCCCGAAAAATATCGGATTTATAAAGTTTGTTGTCATTGAAACTGTCGGGGATATATAGCCTTCATCGTTAAGGGCAAAAACCAGCAGTCCGTAAGCCATATCAAGGGCAGTGCAGGTGAGTCCTCCCATCATTGCTCCGGCAGGATTAAGGTGCCTTTTTAGTACGGGAAATGCTATAGTAAGATTTTTTTCTTCCATTGAAAAGTCATAAAATTCACTTTCCATCTGCAATGTCATTGGAGAATCGTCGGAACGGTTCCTTTCGCTTTCTCTGAGCTCGGCAAACCTTTTGTTTAATCGTTCCATTGTTTTTTCATGTGTAACATCCATTTTGTGCCTCCTGTAAAGTCTTATATTTCAAATGTAAATTTATGTATCTATTCTTTCAATCTCGGACAGTGCCTTATTTCTGTATACCAGATCTTCACGAACAGTGAAGCCCTGTTTTTTCCAAAAGGCGTTTCCAGCTTCGTTCCTGTCAAAAACAACTAGAGCGACTTTGGCAATCCCTAAATTATTTAATGCACGTATTGCCGTATTTACCAATTGTGCCGCTATGCCCTTGTTTCTGTGGAGAGGGGAAACTGCCGTGTGATATATGTATCCACGCCTTCCGTCGTTTCCGGCCATTATTACGCCGACGATTTTTCCATCAATCAGGGCAACAAAGCATGTTTCGGGATTTCTCTTTAAAAATTTGTCAATTCCTTCTTCGGAATCATCGATGTTGTTAAGCCCCATTCCTTTGCAGGACATCCAGAGCTTATATACTTCCGAATAATCCTCAATTGTCATATTACGAATTTCCATAATTATCCCTCCGACTTAAAATTGATGTTTTTAATCACAAAGAAATACCGCCGCTTTCATATCATATTTTTTGACCTTCATACCGAATCTTTCTTCGTTGGTGAAGGAAGCTTTTCCGGATAGAATACTGTCTGTACATGCCATAAGCTTCGGAATTATATCGGTATCCAGCGGAATATCTCCGTGGGAGGGATATATCTTATCGTATTCACTGTGGCAAGTCCATACTTTATCCAAGCTTTGACGATAGCCTATAATGTTCCGCATGGGACCGAATAGAAAAATCTCGCCGTTCTGTATGGAGTCCGCGCTGAAAAGGGCACGGTTATTTATATCCAGTATTGCTATACTGCCGGGCGTATGGCCGGGCTGTGTGATTATGCGGAGCGGTCTGCCGCCCAAATCAATTATATCACCGTCCCATATGGGAGTGGGTGCCGGATGCTTCGCTCCACGGCCAAAATAATTGACATATTCTGCCGGGTGCATAAGTACCGTATCAAAGGCATCATTGCCGGCAATATGGTCTATATCGGCATGGGTGTTGATTAACTGTAAAGGCAGGTCTGTGAGGGATTCCGCAATCTCACGGGCGTTTTTTGCAGTCATTCCGCTGTCTATCAATAATGCTTTTTTAGTGCCGGTCAGAAGAAAGAATCTTACACCGCCGTCCTCAATTGTCCATGTTTGGCTGTATAATTTGTTTATCTCGCAGTTCATTGGTTGCCTCCTTTTATAGCAGACGTTAACGTGCATTTAATTATTAAGAACGTTGCTTCACTTTACAAACAATAAGAAGTTAACGAGTAAGCATATCAACAGCATCATCTTCTGTTGCGGTGAAGAATACATCTTTTCCGTTATTGCTTTCGTAAATAAAATCCTTCAGAGGTTTACTTGTGTAGTGTGTGTAGTCGCCAAAAATTGCTATGCGACCGCCGTAATTGATGTACTTTTGTAAAATTTCACCCGCAAGCCCGGTGCTAAGAATGAAAAAGTCCTCAGTAATTAAACTTTTTCTAATCACAATATTCTTTGTCCCTAATTCATATTTTGCTGTCATCAAAATATCCAACGCTGATTGAGCATCAACAATCACTACATCATTGCTTTGGACCACAGCACAAATAACGTTGTTTTTTTCAACCTGTTTTATTTTCATATGTATTTCCTTTCTAACTTTTATTTTGATTTTTATCTTGTTTTACATTCTATTATACTTTAAGAGATGAAAAAGAGCAACGAGTATTGAGACCGTTTTTTAACGGAAAGCAGTATAGATTTCCTATTTGAAGGAATAATATCATTGAGGTGAATTTATATGCTTACTAAGGAATATGACAGAATCGACGAAGCTGTCGAGATTTCGGAGACAGTCAGACTCCACTATTTTAATGAAGATAAATTTAATACAAATGTTATTTCAGTGGTGTGGACGATTCCAGCTGAAAGGGATACAGCTACAAAAATGGCTTTGCTATCGGAGGCATTGAGGCTTGGCCCCGGCGGAAACCGAACAGCCCTTGAGGAAAGACTGGCCGATATGTATGGAGCTGTGTTTGAAAGTGTTATTGTGCAAAAGGGCGGAAGACAGCTCCTTGCGCTCAATATGGAGTGCGTCAGCGATGAGGCCGCCGGAGAAAAGGTTATGAAAAATGCGGCTGCTTTAATGAAGGAAATTATCGAAACAAAAATTACAGAAACCGCCCTTAAGCAGGCTAAAAACAGACTGAGAACGGATTTGACTTTAAAAAGGGATTCTCCGGCGGCATATGCCGTAGAAAGTCTGATAGATATTGTATATCCGGACGATGGCTTTTCTGTCCACTGTGACGGATATATTGAGGATATAGACTCGGTAAGTACGAGAGATTTGAACGAGCTTTTTAATGCACTGAAAGAATATTCCCACACGGATATTTTCATAAGCGGAAATATGGATGAGAAAGCAGCGTTTGAAATAGCTTCAGGATTTGTCGGCAGGAGGGGAGACATAGAGAAGCTTCCAATCGATGAAGTCACAGAGGCTGGAGGCTGTGCCCTGAAGGGTGAAACGAGAAGCATAGGCCAAAGCAGAATAGCAATAGCCTATACAACCGAGCTGAATGCATGGGGAAAGGATTGGTGTATTGCCCTTGTTCTTAGAGAATTGCTCTGCGGAGCCGGTTCATCCCTGCTGTATGACAAGGTCAGACAAGATGAGGGGCTTTGCTACTATATCGGCGGCAGACTTATGCGCTTTAGAATGGTATATGTCATAGATGCAGGGGTTGAGGCCGGAAGCGAGGAAAAGACAATAAAGCTCATAGATGATGCAGTAAAGAGCTTTACCGTAGAAGAAGATAGGCTGGAGGCGGCTAAAAGGGCAGTGCTTCGGGAGCTTAAGTCCAAAGAGGACAGAAGATTAGGCATAATCAACGAAAGAATGAATGAAATGCTTCTTGGAATAACAATAGACCATGATGCAAAGAAGAATATAAAATCCATAAAGGCCGAAGATGTGGCTGAGGCGGCCAAAAATCTTTGCAGAAAGGGTGTATTCACTCTTTCGGCGGCAGAGAAATAGGGAGGGAGTGTTATGGAAGTAAGGATTAACTGTCCTTCGGGGTGTGAAACCATACACCATAGGCTTAAAAACGGAGCGCAGGTATATATTCTGCCGAAGGAAAGAAACATAAGTGTAGGGGCTGTGGTTATAGGCTTCGGAGCCGCCGATACCGAGTTTAAATATGACGGCAGATATTATCGTATACCATACGGAACGGCGCATTTTTTGGAGCACCAGATGTTCGAAATGCCGACGGGAAGTGCCGCAGCACAGTTTACAAGCCTTGGAGCCGAGTCCAACGCCTTCACGGACGCAGGGAAAAAGGTATATTATTTCAAAACGGCGGAAAACTTTACGGAATGCTTCAGGCTGCTGCTGGACATGGTAAAAACGCCGTATTTTGAAGGCGGAAGCGTTGAGAATGAACGCAATATTATAAAGAGTGAAATAGATATGTATGACGACGATCCTAACTGGAAAGCTTTTTTCGGGGCGGCAAGACAGCTGTATCCGGAAAGCCCGATTTCATGCGAGATAGCCGGAAATGCCGAAAGTATAGCAAAAATCAGACCCGATGTGCTTTATACATGTCATGAGGCCTTCTATACTCCGGAAAATATGACAATAATATGCGGCGGAGATGTCAATGCCGATGATATAATCAGCGAAGCCGAAAGAATACTTGGAAGAACCGATAAAAGGAAGGCAGAGGTTAAATGTCTTAAGACAGAGCCGGCAGGCGGAGAAGCCGAATACAATATGGATATAACATTGCCCAGGTTCTGCGCTGTATATCCCGTTGAACCCAAAGGCGGCAAAGCCGAAAGGATATTTCTTCTCAGATTATTGGCTGACTATGCCTTCGGTGAGGGCTCGGAGTTTTATAAAAAGCTGTCGGAAAGCGATATTATGAACGAGCCGCCGAAAGTGGAGGTATATGAGCATAAGGGCATAGGATATTTTGCTGTAAGCGGCACGGCCTGCGATACAAAAAAGGCACTTGATGCCGTTGAGAAAACAATGGGTTCAATTAGAAAAAATAGTATTGATGAAAGAGATTTTGAACGGGAGCTTAAAAAGCTTACCGGACGTTTTATCCGTTTTGTTGATGACTGCGAAGCGGCGGTTATGGCGCAGGCCGAGTTCAGGAACTGTTCGTTGGCACAGATAGCGGAAATGATGCGGAAGGTTACGCCAAGGCAGTTGGAAAGCGTACTTGATACCATCGGCGAAAAGTGCGGAGTCTGCGTTGTGAGATCAAATAAAAATTAAACGGCTTGATATAAAATTTCCTCTGTGATAGAATGTTCCATAAGAATTTATGGAGGTGGAGGATAATGCCGGAAATATGGTTTCCGAATTTAGGTATAGAAATTAATGAGCTGAGCAGGGTGGCCTTTTCCATATTCGGAATAGAGGTTTACTGGTACGGAGTATTTATAGGAATTGGTATAGTGCTTGGCACCTATATTGCCATGAGATATATGAAAAAAATAGGAGGAAATCCTGACGATGTGCTGGACTTTATGCTCTATGGAATAATAATTATCATCGTGGGTGCAAGGATCTATTATGTGGCGTTCAGCTGGGAGCAATACAAGGATAATCTAATTGATATATTCAACACCAGAAAGGGTGGACTGGCAATATACGGCGCCATAATTGCGGCCTTAATATACGGCATTTTCTTTGTGAGAAAGAGAAAAATTAATTTCTGGTATTTGGCCGATGCACTGGTTCCTTCGGTGCCTCTGGGACAGGCCATAGGCCGCTGGGGAAACTTCTTTAACAGGGAGGCCTTCGGAGGCTATACTGACGGATTGTTTGCTATGAGATATCAGCTGTCGCAGGTGTCATCGGGAAATTTGACACAGGAAATTCTGAACAACACGGTTATTGTAAACGGTGTGGAGTATATACAGGTTCATCCGACATTCCTATACGAATCCATGTGGAACACTTGTGTATTTATAACCTTGCTTCTGCTTCGAAGAAGCGGTAAATTTAAGGGCAGAATGCTGGCCTGGTATGTAATACTCTACGGAATAGGCAGAACATGGATAGAGTCCCTCAGAACCGACAGTCTTTATCTGTTCAACAGCGGCATAAGGGTATCGCAGGCGTTGAGTGCGGCACTGGTGGTATGCGGCATTATTATGCTCTTTGTCATAAAGGGAGACGGAACGGAAAATGACAAAAATTTGAAAAAAAGTGAAGAATAAATTACCAAATTTAAATATGACTAAAAAACAGCTTTCACAAGCTGTTTTTTTTTATTGAAAAAAATTGAGGCCATAACCATTGCAATTTACCGAAAAGTTCTTTATAATGGTGACAAGTGGTGTTAAGTGGTGAAAAGTAGAGGAAAAGTGGTTGGATTTAACACCAAGGTGTAGGAAAATGCGATTGGAGGTGAGATGAGATGTTCATAGGCGAGTATTCACACAGCTTGGATGCAAAGGGCAGGCTTATTATTCCTGCAAAGTTCAGAGAAGGTCTTGGCGAACATTTCATCGTAACCAAAGGCATTGACCGATGCCTTTATATTTATCCCAGGTCAGAGTGGGAAGTGTTTGAGGCTAAGCTTCGTCAGCTTCCCCTTGCCAACGCCGATGCCCGCCGCTTCACAAGGTTTTTCCTTTCGGGAGCAGTGGAGTGCGACGTGGATAACCAGGGAAGAATTATCATTCCTCAGAGCCTGAGAAATTATGCCGGACTTATAAAAGAAGTGGTTTCAGCCGGTGTTGGCTCAAGAATTGAGGTATGGAGCAAAGATAAATGGGATACTGAATGCGATCCTGACAGATTGGATGACAGCATTGTCGAATCAATGGGACTCTTTGGAATTTAAATCCTGCGAAGGAGTGGTTAACAGTGGAGTTTAATCATGTTTCAGTTCTCCTTCATGAGGCCATTGAAGGATTAAATATAAAGCCGGACGGAATATATGTTGACGGTACCCTCGGAGGCGGCGGGCATAGCCTGGAGATAGCCAAAAGACTTACATCCGGCGGACATCTCTACGGAATAGACCGTGATATGGATGCCATAGAGGCGGCAAGTGAAAGACTGAAAGACTACTCGGAGGTATTTACAGCAGTTCATGGAAATTTCCATGATGCCGATGCGATACTTAACGAGCTTGGAGTAGAAAAGATAGACGGATTCCTTCTTGATTTGGGAGTTTCCTCCCACCAGCTGGATGAGGCGGACAGAGGATTTTCCTATATGCAGGATGCGCCTCTGGACATGAGAATGGACAGAGAGTCGCCCTATACGGCATGGAACGTAGTCAATGAGAAAACTGAAAAAGAACTTAACGACATAATTTTTAATTACGGCGAAGAAAAATGGGCGAAGCGCATAGCGCAGTTTATAGTGGCGGAAAGAGAAAAAAAGCCCATTGATACGACCTATGAATTGGTGGAGGTCATTAAAAAGGCCGTGCCTAAGGGAGCAAGACGTGACGGCCCCCACCCGGCCAAAAGAACATTTCAGGCAATAAGAATAGAGGTAAACGGAGAACTCGCTATTTTGGATAAAGCGGTTGACGATATGACAGTTAGGTTAAATCAAGGCGGAAGGATGTGCATTATAACATTCCATTCTCTTGAGGACAGGATAATCAAAAATGCCATGAAAAGGCATGAAAATCCATGTACGTGTCCTCCAGAATTTCCGGTATGTGTCTGTGGAAAAGTCCCCGACGGCAAAGTGGTGACAAGAAAGCCCATAGCACCGTCAGATGATGAACTGGAAATGAATCCTAGAGCAAGAAGCGCAAAACTGAGAATTATGGAAAAAATCTAAAACGTCAGGGGAGAAAGTAGCATGGCTTTTTCAGAAAATGAGATTTCTTATATAGACTACAGGGGCAGCAGGGGTTATAATAATTATGATAGCTATAACTATGGTTCGACTGCCTATGATATAGATTTTGAAAGACGCAAAAAAGAAGAAGAGCAAAGGCAAAAAGCAGAAGAAAGAAGAAAAAGACAGGCCGCTTTGGAGAGAAGCGAAAGAAGACTGAATATAAGAAGTTCGGTTCAGCTTATTGCTGCGGCAGGTATATTTTTCTTCGGTTGTGTGCTTACGATTACGGCCATTTCTTCTGTAAGTGAAATGCGTTATCAGATAACTGAGCTAAAAGAAGAGCTGAGCACTATTCAGAATGAAAATATTTTTCTTGCATCGGAAATCAGTGATACAATTAATCTTGATTACATAGAGGACAGAGCTGTAAACGAGCTTGGTATGACCGAGCCCCAAAGCTATCAGATAAAAACTATCAGCGTGCCGGTACAGAGCTATACTTTGCAGTATAGAGAGGAAGACAACAGTGCTCCCGAGGTCAATGCGGAGCTTTTAAAGGAATTCTTCTTTAACGACTGAGCTGATAAAGAAACGGAATGATGATTATTGAACAATAAAGAAAGACAAGCGCAGCGCAGAAGAATAAGGCGCCAGCGGTTTATATTTGTAGTTATGGCGGCTGTTTTGGCTGTGCTTATCGGAAGGATAGCATATCTTAAAATAGTGAAGGGCGAGGAATACGAAACCGCTGCCAAAAATCAGCAGACAGAGGATTATGATACAACCATAGTCGTCAACAGGGGCTCGATTGTTGATAGAAACAATCAGGCTTTTGCTGTTTCTACAAGAGTGTATGATATGGCTCTTGATGTAAGGGTGCTTGTAAGCGCCTACAGCGAGGAAGAGCAGGAAAATACTATTTCTACCCTTGCAAGCATAGATTATCTTGATTTGGACTATGCCACGCTGAAATCTTATATCGTTACCGATGAGGATGGAGTGCCGGCGGCGGACACCCATTGGAAGGTGCTTGCAAAGCAGCTTTCGAGAGAAAAGAAGGAAGAGATAGAGGCACTTGACCTTAAGGGCGTTGTTTTCGGAGCGGATACACAAAGAAGCTATCCTCTTGGTTCGGTAGCATCTGATGTAATAGGCTTTATAAGAGGCGATAGCTCCTGGGGACTTGAAAATAAATATAATACAGAGCTTTCAGGTGTGAACGGCCGTGAATATAAGACCTATGACGGCAGTGCATCGGCGGTTATTCAGACCATAGATGCCCAGGACGGCTCAACTGTAGTTACAACCCTTGACTATAATATTCAGCAGTATGCTGAAGAGGCAGTAGCCCAGGCTGTAGCGGATTATTCGCCGGAGCATGCGGCAGTGCTAGTAATGAATCCCACAACAGGCGAGGTATATGCCATGGCGGATTATCCTTCCTTTGATTCCAATACACCGGGAGATCCTACAACGCTGTATACATCAGAGACATTTTTGGAAGAATGGGAAGCCATGACCGATGAGGAACAGACAGAGTTCCTTATGGACAGTTGGCAGAACTTCAATATAACATATACATTTGAGGCCGGTTCAATATTTAAGCCCATGGTTGTGGCGGCGGCTCTTGAGGAAGGAATAATATCCGAAACAGATACCTTCTATTGCAGCGGAAGTAAAACCGTGTATGACTATGATATAGACTGCTGGCAGGTTTCCGGACACGGAACGGAAACACTTGAGGATGTTTTGGCAAACTCATGCAACGTTGCCATGATGAATATTGCCGAAAAAATGGGCAGAAGTATTTTTTACAAATACCAAAAGGATTTCGGCTTTGGTGAAAAGACAGGAATAGACCTTATAGGAGAAGAAAGCGCAATCAACCTGCTTTATTCCGAAAACGCCATCGGTCCCGTTGAGCTTGCAACAATGAGCTTCGGACAGGGCTTCAACTGTACGGCCATACAGGTGCTTACTGCATTCTCTGCGGTAATAAACGGCGGAAATCTTATGCAACCCTACGTGGTTTCTCAGATAATAGATTCAAACGGCGATGTTACATATGAAAAGTCGCCGACACTTGTGAGAAAGGTTATAAGCCAGGAAACAAGCGATACTGTAAGGAAATATCTCCAGGCGGTTATCGATACAGGTACAGGTAAAAAAGCTAAAATCGAAGGCTATGCCATCGGCGGCAAAACAGGTACAGCCCAGCAGGCTGTCCGTACTGATGAAGAATACGTAGTATCATTCATAGGCTTCCTTCCGGTAGATGATCCGCAGATAATAGCCATTGCTATACTTGACAGACCTGCGGTATATACAGAAGGCTCGACTTCGGCAGCGCCTATGCTTAAAGGCCTGCTTGAAAATATCATAAAATATTTGGGAATACCCAAAACAGAAGAGGTTGACGATTCTTCATCTTCAGAGAGTGATACAGTCGTTCTTGACGACCTGACACTCTATACAACAAATGAGGCAATTACATATCTGACCAATAAGGGCCTTAACTATCAGATAGTCGGCGAGGGCAGTGTGGTAACAAGCAGTGCGCCCCATGCCGGAACTGAGGTAAACGAGGATTCTACGATTATCGTCTATGTAACCAAAGGCGAAGACGACGACAATATGGTTCAGACTCCAAGCGTACTTGGCAAGACATATGATGAGGCGGTTCAGACAATAATGGATGCCGGACTTTCGGTAGTCGTACAGGGTGACGAAAGCGGAGTAGTTGTGAGTCAGAATCCCAAAAAGAGTGAATATGTACTTAAGGGCAGTGATGTAACACTTACATTTGAGTCTGACGAAAGCAGTGAGAGCAGCAGTACAGAAACCACAGTAACAGAAACAGAAACCGGAACTACCCAGACCACAACGTCAAATGTTACGGTAAATGCGGTAACTACTACAACTAGGAAGTCGGGAACGGTAGTCAGTTGAAATGCGGCGAATTAATGAAAAATGTGTATTAATAGGCGAGGATTTGATTTCCTCGCCTAAATTGTAGTAATAGTAATTTGGAAAAATCAATATCAGCTAATGAAGAACTGGCTCCAATAATATGTATTTCCGCTCTTATAGCAGCCGACGCCTATTGTTGTGTAGCTGCTGTTCAATATGTTGGCTCTGTGGCCGGATGAATTCATCCAAGCGCTTACTACCTCTTCCGGTGTCTGCTGGCCGTATGCGATATTTTCGCCGGCTGATGAATATGTTACGCCAGCCTCCTGAAGAGCAGTAAAACAGCTTGTGCCGTTAGGTCTGGTGTGGGAGAACAGAGTTGCAGCCTCAACTGCTCTGACCTGAGCCGCTGCCTGAACATTGCTGTCTGTCTTTAAAGCGGAAAGGCCTTCTTTGGCTCTCTCTTCGTTTACAAGGCGTACAACCTCGGAAATATAGTCGCTTTCGGTTGTGCCTGTAGTGCCGGTTGTAGTGGTAGTTGTTGTGTTGGATTCAGAGGAATTTTCCTTTTCACTGTTTTGTGAGGCAGAATTTTGTTCCACATCGGGAGCTTCAACTGTGCAGTTTCCATCGGTGCAGTCTGAACTGCTGTTATCATTAGTGAATATGTAATCAAAATTTCCGCTGAAATCACAGCCGAGCCAACTGCAAAGGTTAAAGCTTTGTGTGGAATTGGTTTTGCCGGATAAATAATTACTGCACAAATTGCTAAGACTGATAGTGCTGCACTGTGATTTGGAATTGCTTCGTGGTGCTGCAAATGCGTTTGCAGAGCTTAACATAATTGTAGTTACTGTGAGTGCTGTTACAATTTTCTTATTCATTGTCATCTCTCCTTAAATATTAAGATTTTGTTACAAATATGTGACATGTATATGATAACCTTTCCTTAGGCTGTAATCAATGGAACATTATGGTTAACATATTTTCGAAATTTGGGAAAACTGCTGCAAAGCCCCAAATTTCAAGGAATTTCATGGCTGTGGATGAATATTGAAGGCGGCCTGTAAATATATTCCTAGTGTTGTTTACGCTGAACCGAAAAAGTGGTAAGATGATACAAGGGACACAAAGTCATAAACGGATGCTTGCATTCGTTTTTATGACCTTGTGTCTCGCAAAACATGAGAACATAGCCGTTTTTCATAGAAAAACGAGTGGATTCAAATGTTTTTAGAATTCTGAGAACGCATAGCGTGGAAGAATTCGTGTATCATATTATGGTGAATGGTAAGAAGTAGTTAGTGAGAGTGGATAGTGCAGAGAAATAGATTTTTGCGATTTAATTTTTAATTTAGGTGGGGATAACTTGATTGAAGTAATTACACTTGATAATGGTCTTAAAATAGTAATGGAGGATATACCATATGTCCGTTCTATTGCCTTCGGCATATGGGTAAAGACGGGCACAAGGTATGAAAAGCCTGAAGAAAACGGTGTTTCCCATTTTATAGAGCATCTTATGTTTAAGGGCACAAATAAAAGAAGTGCCAGAGACATAGCCGAGGAAATGGACTCCGTCGGCGGACAGATAAATGCCTATACGACAAAGGAATATACATGTTATTATACAAGGACATTGGATAAACATTTTGATAAGTCGCTGGATGTTTTGAGCGATATGATTTTTAATTCAAAATTTGATCCTGATGACATCGAAAGGGAAAAAGAGGTCATACAAGAGGAAATAGAGATGTATCTCGATGCGCCGGAGGAGCTTGTTCATGATGCCCTAGAGGAAGCGGTTTGGAGAGAGACAAGCCTCGGTATGCCAATCTGCGGTACTTTTGATACGCTAAAAGATATGGACAGAGCCGTGATAAAGGGCTATTACGACAGAACATACAGGCCTAAAAATGCCGTAATAGCTGTGGCCGGCAACTTCAAAAGGGACGAAATGCTTGAGAAGCTGAAAAATGTTTTCGGCTTATGGAGCAATGAAAAATATGAAAATATAGAGTATGAAACGGCAACATACATGCCTTCGATTATTACAATTAATAAGGATGTGGAGCAGATACACATGTGCTTTACATTCAAGGCGCCCAAAAGGGACAGCGAAAGAAAATATTCTATGGCTGTTATGAATACGCTTTTCGGCGGCGGCATGAGCTCCAGGCTTTTCCAAAGAATAAGGGAGGATGCCGGACTGGTTTATTCTATATACAGCTATACTTCTCTTTATAGCGATACCGGCGTTATGACGGTATATGCCTGCACAAGTCCGCAGAAGGCTGAGGCAGTCATAGAAAGCGTTTTCAGAGAATTTAAGAGTCTTAGGGATGAAAAACTGGAACAGAGAATTATAGATGTAACAAAGGAACAGATAATAAGCAACTACATCATAGGCAGTGAAAGCACTGCAAGCCGTCTGAACAGCAACGGCGGAGGACTGGCACTGACCGGCAAAATACTGCCCATGGAGGAAATACTTGAAAAGATGGAAACTGTGGATTATGAATCCATAAAGGAAACCGCCGATGAAATATTTGTGGCTGATAATTTCAGCTTTTCGGCGGTGGGAAACATAGGAAATATAGATTTTGAAGGACTGATTGAAAATGGAAAGAAAATTTTATGTGACTAAAACCGATGATGCAAAGGATTTGCCGCTTCCCAAATACATGTCGGACGGTGCGGCAGGTATGGATCTCTATGCAAATGTCCATGAGGACACGCTGATTAGACATGGCGAAATTAAGCTTATACCAACGGGAATAAAAATAGCACTGCCGGAGGGCTATGAGGCGCAGATAAGACCGAGAAGCGGTCTGGCACTGAAATACGGCATTACACTGTTAAATTCTCCGGGCACTATAGATTCGGACTACAGGGGCGAAATAGGCATAATTATGGCAAACTGCGGAAATAACGGATTCCTCATAAGAAGGGGAGACCGTATTGCCCAGATGGTAATAAATATATATGAATAAATAGA
>JAJQDF010000163.1 GCA_021202325.1 Clostridiales bacterium
CAATACATTAATGTGCAAAAAAGCTGTATAACTCCGGCTATTCCAAACAACGGATATATTTTCGACACAAAATCCGAAAAGCTGACCGCAGAAAAAATTGCCGCCAGACCAATCAAAACCGCTGTTGAAGCCGTACTTCTCATTCCTGTTTTTTCCTCAATAAAAGCTTTGGCCGCCATACCGTCGCATATGGCCGTTGTCAGCACCGAAGCCATAAATACAGCCCCATATACTGCAAAGCACACTCCACCAAGACCTCCGGCAACCACTGCAAAGGGCAGTTCCGCCGATACAGCCGCCGCTCCGCCGGAAAGCACCGCTTTTCCAATCATAAGTCCCATAACAGTCATAGCTGTACCGCAGATAACACCGGTCAGCACACTGTCAAATCTGCTCTCGAACCTTTCGGCCTGAACCAAAACCGAGGCCGAGCTTATCGTATTATAGGAAACGTATATTAGAGCCGACAATATCACAGAACCGCCGTTATTAATCAGGCTTTCTCCTGTTCCGGCTTTTTCACCTATGAACCAAATTCCAATGATAAGAAGCGGCACAAGCAATATACTTACAGTTTCTATTGCCTCCATACCTTTAAGCATTACCACTGCACAAATCAAAAGAAGCGCCGCCGCTCCTATTTTAAAATCCAGCACCAGCATTTCCCTTGCCGCAGAACCTGCCGCCGATGTCATAGCAAAGAACATAACAAAGAAAAACAGCCCCGATACCCATTCGGTGAATACCGCGGCCTTTTCGCCCATTACCGTATTCAGATATTCCTTATATGTATGTATTCCGTTCCGGCTAATAATATCGGTGACCGCAGCAAAAGTCAGGAAGAAAAGCACTCCGCTGAATATTACTCCTGCCTTCCACCTTTGACCGAACACAAGGAAATAATCGGTTATTTCCCGTCCGGATGCAAATCCGGCTCCCACGACCATTCCTATGAATACACAGGCCTTTTTAAATGTTTTCAAAGCAAAACCCCCATACTCCGTCAACAAAATATATGGGGGTTAGTTTTTATTTATTCAGCATTTCTTCATACAAAGCAATATATTTCTTGGCCGAATCCGTCCAGGAAAGCTTTGTATCCATGCAGTTTTCGACAAGCTTTTTCCAGTTGTTTTGGTCTGCATAAACCTTGAGAGCCTCTCCGACTGCCCACAGTATTCCTCCGGCATCATACGTATCGAAAAGGAATCCGTTGCCTTCGCCTGTTTCGGGGTTAAACATATGAACCGAGTCTGCAAGTCCGCCGGTCTTTCTTACAACGGGAACTGTTCCGTAGCGGAGAGAAAACATCTGTCCGAGGCCGCAGGGCTCAAATCTTGAGGGCATAAGGAAAATATCGCCCGAAGCATATATTTTCTGCGCCAGTGTATCATCAAAGAGTATGCATGAACAGAATCTGCCTCTCCATCTGTTCTCATAGTATCTGAACATATCCTCGTATTTTCTCTCGCCGGTGCCAAGCATAACAAACTGGACATCGTTATACATCAAATCCTCCATGGCGTTGGCAAGAATATCGAAGCCCTTCTGGTCGGCAAGTCTGGAAATCATGCATATCATAGGCACATCTCTTTCCTCGAGTCCCAACTGTTTTTGGAGCATAAGCTTATTATCCTTTTTGCGCTCAATGGAATTTCTGTCAAAGTTTACATCTATCCTCTTATCCACAGCCGGATCGTTTGCCGTATAGTCGATACCGTTTATTATGCCGGTAAGCTTATCGCTCATGGAGCGCATTATTCCGTCAAACTGATATCCGTATTCCGGAGTCTGAATTTCCTTGGCGTAGGTTTCGCTGACCGTGCTTATCATATCAGAATAAACAAGTCCGGCTTTCATATAGCTCATTGCGCCGAAAAATTCAACGGTTCCGTTGTCATAAATATATCCGGGAAGGTCGAACATCTCCATGGATGAACGGTCAAAATTTCCCTGGTACTGCAGATTATGAATTGTATACAGCGTTTTGGTATCCTTAAAATAGGAAATCTTTTTATATGTTTCCTTCAATATCATAGGAACCGGTCCGGTCTGCCAATCGTTGCAATGAATTATATCCGGTATGAAATCAACAAAGGGAAGCATATCGACAACGGCCTTGGAAAAGAACGCAAATCTCTCGTTGTCATCGTCATAGCCGTAGAGTCCGTCCCTTCCGAAGTAGTAGTCATTCTCAATGAAGTAAACAGGCACATCGGCATTTTTCAGCAAAATACCGGCTTTCTGAGTTCTCCAGCCAACCTTTACATTGAAGCCTCCAAGGAACTCAACTCCAATATAATGCTCATTCTTTATCTGTCTGAACTTAGGAATTACGATTCTGACATCCACCCCTAATTCCTTAAGCGCCTTTGGCAAAGAGCCGACAACATCTCCCAGTCCGCCGCTTTTAACAAAGGGAGCAGCTTCAGACGACACTATTAAAACTTTCAGTTTTTCAGCCTGCTTCATTTAGGCAGCCTCCTTCTATCTCTCATAAACACAAACGTATATTCATTAATTTTAACATTAATACTATAATAATACAC
>JAJQDF010000066.1 GCA_021202325.1 Clostridiales bacterium
ACTTCTTCCCCCATTTTTACCCGGAGACGAAGGGCATCGTGGGGCCGCAGATGTTTGGCTATAACAAGAAGGCGCATATCGTACATTTTATCGTGTATATCCCCGCCTGTGCTTTACTGGCGCTGGGCTGCGGAGTGCTGCTTTCATGATATTTATGGAGCGGAAATATGAGAATTCTAATTTATGGGGCGGGCGTCATCGGCAGTCTGTACGCCGTTCTGTTTTCCAAAGTCGGTTATGAAGTCTCTGTCTATGCGAGAGGCAGACGGCTTCAGGAACTGAAAACAAAAGGTCTTTTATATCTGGATAGAGACTGCATCAAAAAAGCAGAAGCAGACGTCATTGAGCGGCTGGCCAATGAGGATTATTATGATTTTATATTTTTAACCGTTCGTACGGAACATGCCGATGAGGCACTATTTGAATTGCAGAAAAATATCAGCCCAAACGTTGTTACAATGATAAATACAATAACGGATTATTCACAATGGGAAGAAATTATAGGGTACGGGCGGCTGCTTCCCGCATTTCCGGGAGCAGGAGGAAACATTGCAGATGGTGTTCTGGATGCGGCACTGACTCCTTCCCTGATCCAGCCTACGACATTTGGCGAGATCGATGGGCAGCGGAGCGAACGGACAGCAGTTCTGGCACAGATTTTCAAAAGAAGCAGAATTCCATATCAAATTGTACCCAATATGCACCGCTGGCAAATATCTCATCTTGGCCTGGTTGTACCGCTTGCGGATGCCTATTACCGGTCAAATGATCCTGCAAATGTTTATAAGGACAAAATTGTCATGTCACAAACAGCTTATGAACTGAAATTAAATTTCCGAGAACTTTCAAAGCGAGGCATATTATCGCCGCCAAAGCTACAATTGTTACGGTTTTGTCCGCAAATTTTGCTGAGAATTGGTTTGACGATGGTTTTCAGGAGCCATTTCGGCGATGTGTTTATGTACCGCCATGCCATGAAATCACCGGAGGAGATGAAGCGTCTGCATAGAGATTTTTATGACTTCATGGAAGCGCAAGAGTAGCAGAGGCGCTAAGATAAAATCCCGGCAAAAGTTTGAAAACATTGAGGCTCTGCCTCAAACTCTAACAAGCGCTGAGCGCTTAAGCTGAAATCCTTGTAGGCTTTCAGCTTGTACAAAGGCATAGCCGTTTGACTTAAGAATGCAAATTGTTTTAACATAATTCTTAAGTCAAACAACGACGGAGCGTACCAATAAAACTGTGTTTTATTAGTTGCGACCATTAGACAAAAGTTCCTGGAGAAACTTTTCCGGTTACTGCCATAACAAGCGAAAATCCGCCGGGATTTTCGCTTACCCTCTTGGTATTACCTGCTTTGCAATAATAACCTTCTGTATCTCAGATGTGCCCTCGTAAATCTCTGTGATCTTGGCATCTCTGTACATTCTTTCAACGGGGTACTTCTTCATGTAGCCGTAGCCGCCATGAATCTGCATTGCAAGGTTTGTAACCTCTCTGGCAACCTTTGCGCAGAAAAGCTTGCACATAGAAGCTTCCTTTGTGTAGGGCTTGCCCTCTGTTCTTAAATATGAAGCATGGTAAACCATCCATTTTGCAGCCTCTATCTCTGTGGCCATGTCAGCGATGTACCACTGTATACCCTGGAGAGCCGAAATGGGTTTGCCGAACTGTACTCTCTGGTTTATATATGAAAGGGATTCGTCAAGGGCGCCCTCAGCAAGACCAAGTGCAATTGCACCAACGCCGATTCTTGCTCCGTCCAGTGAATTCATGGCAATACCGAAACCTTTGCCCTCCTCGCCGAGTCTGTTTGCGGCGGGAACACGACAGTCGTCAAAGAAAAGCTCTGCTGTCTCTGAACATCTGATGCCCATTTTGTCCTCGATTTTGCCTGTTGAGAAGCCCTTCATGCCCTTCTCAACGATGAAGGCAGACATTCCCTTTGAACCCTTTGAAGGATCTGTCAGCGCAAATACAAGGACAGCGTCTGCTCTTGCTCCGCCTGTGATGAAGCATTTGTTGCCGTTAAGAATATATTCGTCTGTGGCGGCATCGTAAACAGCTGTTGTCTTTGCCGAAGCGGGGTCTGAACCTGCGCCGGGCTCTGTAAGAGCAAATGCTGTGTAGTAGCCTTCCTCGGCGATTTTAGGTAAAAATCTCTGTTTCTGTTCGTCATTTCCGTATTTAACGAGAGCCTGAATAAGCATACCATGAACGGCAAGAATTGTGGCTACTGCGCCGTCCTTCTTGGCGATCTCTTCGATGGCGATCATTCTTTCGATATCAGTAGCTTCAGGGCCGCCGAATTCTTCGGGAACACCGATTGCTGTAAGTCCCATATCGCTCATCATCTTGAAAATCTCAACGGGGAAAACGTCCTTTTCGTCATTTTCCTTGGCTCTGGGGCCGATTTCCTTTTCAGCCAGCTCTCTTACCATCTCCTGAAGGTCAAGCTGGTTTTCGTTAAACTCAAAATTCATTGTTTTTCCTCCTAATTGTTTTCATTATGTTCTGAATATCAGAATGTAATTCTGAATATTGA
>JAJQDF010000260.1 GCA_021202325.1 Clostridiales bacterium
CTATAACTTCAGCACCGCTTTGGCGCAGGGCATTAAAGGACTTTTCATATATATCTTTTGCTTCGTCGTCCAAATCTTCAAAATATCCTTCACGTATTACGCCTATCTTTTTGCCCTTTAAATCCTCATCAGCCATTGATGGAATATCAATTTTTTCAAACTTGTCCGCTCTCCACGTTCCGCTGTCGTCTTTATCCCTGACAGCAAGAATGTTCAGCAGCAGTGCAGTATCAGCAACGCTTTTTGTCAAAAAGCCCGGCGCATCCTGAAACATGGTTACCGGCAGTATGCCGCTTCGGCTTATGAGCCCGGCTGTCGGTTTAAATCCCACAACGGAGCAGAAATATGCCGGCTCTATTATGGAACCTGATGTTTCGGTACCAATGGCCGCAGCAGTCATGTCTGCACTAACCGCCGCCGCACAGCCTCCGCTTGAACCGCCGGGCGGAAGTATTCCTGGTCCATAGGGATTTTTGGCCGGGCCTGAAAGACCGTTGAATCCGCTGACTGCATTTGAGGAAATGAAGCCGTACCATTCAGATATTGTAGCTTTTCCGAGAATTATGGCGCCGGCTTTTCTCAAAAGCTCCACAATAAATGCATCGCTTTCGGCATAATAATCCTTAAGCGCCATTGCTCCGCAGGTCGTATGTATCTTATCCTTTGTATTTATGCAGTCCTTTAGCAATATGGGAATACCGTGGAGAGGACCAAGGATTTCGCCGTTTTTACGCTGGTAGTCCCTTTCTTCGGCAATTGAGAATACATCGGGGTTAATTTCCCTGACGGCGTTTATTTTCGGCCCCTGTTTGTCAATATATGCTATTCTCTCAACATAAGCCCATATAAGCTGTTCGGAGGTTATGCTTCCGTTGTCGAGAAGCTCTTTAAGTTCAAGAATAGACAGGTTTTCAATTTTTTCATTATAATAATGGTAATTCATCTTGTATCACCCCGCAGATTATTAAACAAAAACGATGTATGATCTATACAACCATACATCGTTATTATTAGTTTCCGTTTTTATCTGAATGTTTCATTCAAAGACTTGGCTTCGTCATTGGGCTCCGTTTCATAGAATATCTTGAAGTCGGGATCTACCTTTCCCTTTCCGAAATACCTGGCTTCATAGTCCTTTATAAGCTCGATAAACTTAGGGCTGAGTATAAGCAGGCCGATGACGTTGAAGAATACCGGCAGAGCAATTATTACGTCTACAAAAGCCCAGTACAGGTTGTAATCGTTGGCCGAAAGAACTATTGTTGCAACGATAACGATATTGGGAAGAGGGAATATGAGCTTGAACAGCAGGCTGCATTTATCCACAACTTCCTTTGAAAATCTCTTCAGCATGAACCTGAGCGCACCATCATAATATGCGAAAGCGCTGGCCGTTGTAGTAAGGCCGAAGAGGCAGAGCATGAGATTGAGGAAGAATGTTCCGAATCCGCCGAAAGCAGCGTTGAATGCCTCAAGAGCCAGTGTCATTGATGTTGAGCCGCTTGTCCAAACGCCTGTGCAAAGAATTGCAAGGGCGGTGATTGAGCAGATGATTATTGTATCGATAAATACTTCTATGGCGCCCCAAAGTCCCTGTCTTACAGGATGAACCGTGTCTGCGGCGGCATGAATCATCGGAGATGTTCCCATACCAGCCTCATTGGAGTTTATTGCACGGGCAACGCCTTGAGAAACAGCCTTCTGAACAGCCGCTCCCGCAAAGCCGCCGACAGCAGCTGTGCCTGTGAAAGCGCTTGAGAATATGGAAACAATGACTGAAGGCAGGTTTCCGATGTTGAGTATAATAATTAAAAGTCCGGCAAGAAGATAAATCGCACACATAACAGGAACCGCTTTGCTGGCCATTTTAGCGATACGAGGTACTCCACGCCAAACTATGTACATCATAAATACAGAATATATGAGAACAAAAGGAATCATGGGAACGTTGTACGAGCTGTTCAAAGATTCAGCCAATACAGATGCCTGTGATCCCGAAAGGAACATGGCAAAAAATCCAAGGGAGAAGAGCCATGCCAGAACAAATCCGACTTTCCATTTTTTCTCCCTGCCGATTCCTTCTTCAATGTAGTAATAGGAACCGCCGACATATTCGCCGTTTTCGTCTTTCTTTCTGTAATACGAACCCAATGTAGCTTCGCACATTTTAACCGTCATAGCAAAGAATGCCCACAGCCACATCCAGAAAACTGCTCCCGGACCGCCTACAGCAATGGCTGCGGCAACGCCGGAGATATTTCCGGTACCAACACAGCCGCCGACAGCTACGCAAACGGCTTCAAAGGGTGAAATCTTTCCGCTTTTGGATTTTCTGCCTTCTGCCGAAAGTGCTACGCCCAGTGTGTTTTTAGTTATGTGGCTAAAGTGCCTGAATACAAAGCCGCGGCTGAGGAATACAAAAATAAATCCCGCCGCCAAAAGTGTGTAGGTGAACGGTCTGCCCCAAACAATGCCGTCCAATGTAGACATAAATTCAAATAACGTCATGATACCATCCCCTTTCTTGTTTTACAATT